>RHFB01000039.1 GCA_003724285.1 Nitrosopumilus sp. H13
CTATATGAATTTAGAAAGACTGCGCCTTTTTGCGCCTGCGCTTCATATAGAACAATCCCCCCACCCCCACTACCAGCACCGGGATGATCAGTATGCCCAGGTACGAATTGTCCGCCTCTTTTGGCGGGGGCTGACTCACGCTTATAGTCGCGTCATGGGTAAGGAATATCTCGTCGCGCACCCCGTCTTTGTATCTGACGGTAATGGTGACGTCATGCTCGCCGTATCTGGGCTCGCCATCAAACTCTATCGGGACGTTAAACGGGACCGGGGCGTCTATCTCTATCTCGTCGATAAACTGCTTGGTCTTTTTTATGTTCGAGCCGTCGCGCGCCTCTACTGTGACAAATCCGAACAGGCCGTTGACGTTTCCCTCGTTTATGACCTCGCCTATCAGTACCTGCGTGCCGGACAGATCTATCACATCCACATTAAAGACTCTCAGATCAATGAGCCCCTTTACGTAAAAGTCCACCACCTTTGAGATCTCCTGCCTGTCGCCGTGCGAGTTATAGTATGATATGTTAATCGGGATTCTCAGCGTATCCCCCTGGAATGACGCCGGAACATACACGGTCGCCATAAGCTGCCTGACAGACTTTGGGGCGATATGGCCCACGTCCCAGTTTGTCTCCAGTATTACGACGTTCTCTACGTTTGTGGTCTGCGCCGACATTGATCCAAGGTCTGCCTGCGTGTTGGCGACAACCACGTCCACACCGGAGATGGGGGCCGTCCCATCATTTGATATCTCGATTACCACGTTGTTGGTCTTGAGCGACGTGAGGAACGGCTCGAGAGCCCTAGTGTTTATGAGGCTGTCGCCAGTTACCTTGAAGTCAAACTCTGCAAAGGAGGTGCGCGTGCCCGATTCGCGGAGCCTCGAATAGTCCACCTTTACGCTTCCCGGATACTGCTTTACCTGGATCCCGTTGTCCAGGTTCACAAAGAACGTAAGGTAGAACGTCTCGCCTGCAAGGGAGTTGGAGTCGCTGTCTGCGCGTATCGTGGCGCCAGGACCGTCAGAGGCGGAGAACCCAAACGGCAGCGACAGCTGGCCCCGGATTCCCGTGATGTCCTGAGTCCCCACGTTTGCAAGCACCACTGTAAACGGGACGTTGCTGTCTCCTGCATCGACTTCTATCTTTTGCTCAAACGTGCCAAAATACGCGTTTAGGAACTTTACGTCCCCAAAGTCCCTCTCAAAGATGAGCCCAGAGGTGGTCTGCGCGTACGAGTGTCCTGCCAGTGGAACCAATGCAACGGCCAGCAATGCAAGCAACAGCCCTGGATTCATGCCGGCACCTCCATCTGCTCGCCCTCAAAGGCCTGGCCGTCTTTTATCGTGATTATCTTGTCCACGTCCCCAAAGTGCCGCCTGTCGTGTGTGACGATTATAAACGTCTGGTTGAGCTTTTTTGCCATCGACTTTATCAGCTGCACTATCTTCGCAGACGTGACAGAGTCAAGGTTTCCCGTGGGCTCGTCTGCAAGCACTATCGAGGGCTTGTTTATTAGCCCCCTTGCAATCGCCACCCTCTGCGCCTGGCCGCCTGATATCTTGTTTGCGCGCTTTGATGCCTGGCTGTCAAGGCCGACTGCGCTCAAAAGCTTTCTTGCGTCATCTTCCGTGTGAGGTTCCCCGGATATCTGCAGGGGCAGCAGTATGTTTTCGAGCACCGAGAGATCCGTGAGCAGGTTGGAGAACTGGAAGATAAACCCGAGTTTTCTGTTTCTAAACGTGGACACCGCGCCGTCATTAAGAGTGGTGGTATCCACCCCGTCAATGAGGATGCTCCCCTCCGTGGGGCGGTCAAGCAGCCCGATCATGTTTAACAGCGTGGACTTGCCAGAGCCGGAGCTTCCTACAATCAGCACCATCTCGCCCTTCTCTATTGAAAACGACACCCTGTCAAGCGCCTTTACCAGGCTCTCCCCCTCTCCATACGTCTTTGTAAGGCCGCTTACCTCTAGTACCTTAGACAGTTCTCATCGCCTCCACCGGCAACAGCCTTGTAGCCCTGAATGACGGGTACAGCGACGCCGCTATTGCAAGTATGAACGACAGCAGGGCAGTCTGTGAGATCTTTTCCCAGTTGTAGGTCACCTCCAAGGCAAGGCTGCCATTAAATGACATCTTTGTCTCCTTTGCATAAAACGTGTACCCGAGTCCGGTGGCAGTGCCCACTCCTGCCCCTATCGCCCCGATAATCATCCCCTGAAATATGAATATGATCAGTATGTCCTTTCTTCTTGCCCCGATGGATCTCATGACTCCTATCTCCCGGGTCTTTCCATTCACTAGCATCATCTGGATGGTGACTATGGCAAACGCAGAGGACATCATTCCAAAGTAGCCTATCAGGTTTATCAGCGCAATGCCGGATCTAAAGCCAGACAGCTGCGCCTCTGACGCCTCCTCTACCGTCTCTGCCACAAAGTCGTCGTTTGGAAACGAGCGCAGGAAAAAGTCCCTTACCTCTTCCGCCTTTGTCGGGTCGTTGAGCTTTACCATGATAGAGTCCGAGTTGCCGTTCCTCTTTAGCAGGTCACGCAGCGTGTCTATGTGTATTACCGCCGAATAGTCAAACCCCTGTCCTCCCGGGGACCGTGCCAGCCCGGATACGGTAAACCACTTGGTCTGATCCTGGCCCCACCTGTCTACTATCGTCAGCTTGACGCTGTCTCCCACCCTTACGCCCCCGAGATCCGCGACAAGCGCGAATCCAAGGACTATCGAGTTTCTTGAAAAGACATACCTTCCGTCTGAAACGGTCTTGTACACGGTTGATGCCTGGATGTCCCGTAGCGGATCCACTCCCACCACCGGCACCCTGGTCTCCTCTATCAGCCTGCCGTTGGTCATGACATCCAGCTCGCCCTGGGCCGAAAGGCGCGGCGCGGCCGCCTCCACATACGGAATTCTCTCAAGCCAGTGTATCAGCGACAGGTCGGATCTTTGGATATAGTCTGCCTCGTCAGTTATCAGGACATCACCGGTGGTATAGTCGCCAATGTCTCGGACTATTGCATCATAGAGCCCTTGAAATATTACAAAGTTGACGTGGATTACAAGTATCCCGATGGTTACCGCCAGAATCGCCCCGATGAGGCTACCCTTTTTGTTAAACAGCATCTTCTTTGCAAGTCGAAGCCTATATTCCACAGGTGGTGGTAAAATAGTCTGATATTTAATGGATCGGATCCATTTAGGTGTCAATAAAGACATTTTTATGTCATATCAGCCGTCTTGATGTGCCATGAATGAGATGCAGGTGACAAAATGGACAATTTAGACATGAGAATCCTGAGCAGGCTGCTAAACAACTGCCGGGAGCCCGACAGGCAGATAGGCAAGGAGCTTGGGGTATCAGGCGGGGCAGTGCATGCCCGCATCCAAAAGATGGAGGAGGCAGGAGTGATAGAAAAATTCCTAGTCAAGATCGAGCCGCCCGTTCTTGGATACGGCATCTTGTATGTAGTAGTGTCAGACCAGAACATAGATGAAATACTAGGACAGGTGCGGCTCATAGGCGAGCCGTTCTTTGTGGTGCCGTGCATCGGCGGCGTTACCGTGTGCAGCATTGTAGTAAAGGGGGACCTGCAGCACAAAGTCGGGCTTGCAGGCAAGATGATGAAAGGTGCCAAGATACTCTCCATATTCGAGGCGGAGAACCCCGGATTCAGCTCGAATCTCACAAGGACTGATCTTGAGATCCTCGGGCATCTGGTGGCTGATCCCAGACAGAGGATTGAAAGTATTGCAAGGAGCACCGGGATGTCCACAAAGACCGTGACCAGATGCATTGAAAAGATGCATGAAAACGAGGGAATCCAGTTCACACTGGTGTACGAGCCCAAGAAGATAGACGGGTTCATCCCGCATGTGGTGCTAGCCTGGATCGACGGGGATCTAAAGCAGATGCTTGCCAAGCTCAACGCCGAGTTCTCGGGGTCATACCTGCAGATCCCGTTCATCTCAAAGAACCAGATAGTGCTGTTTCTGTACAGTGACAGCATCTTTGGGATGGACGAGCTTGCAGAGAGGGTGCGCGCAACACGGGGCGTTAAATCAGCAGACCTGTTCATTCCAAAAAAGATCACGTTTTACAAAGAGTGGATAAAAAAGGCAGTCAAGAGTTCCAAAAAGTCCCCCAGACTCCACCTCAGCTATCAAGCAAATTAAATAGCAATGCCTCCCAGTCCCCGCATGAGAAAAAAGAGCATCTACAGGGGAAAGATACTGGGTCTTAGCGTCTATGAGGGAAAGATAGAGGGAAGAGCCGTCAGGCGCGAAGTCATCGAGCACCGCGGGGCAGCCGCAATAGTGGCACTTGACGAGGACGGCAGGATTATCCTGGTCAGGCAGCACAGGTTCCCGCACGGGTACGTCCTCGAGATACCTGCAGGCACGCTTGAGAGGGGCGAAGAGCCAGAGGCGTGCGCATTCCGGGAGCTCGAGGAGGAGACAGGATACAGGGCAAAAAAGATGACCCCCTTAATCACGTACTATCCGTCGATCGGGTACAACACGGAGGTGATTCACTGCTTTGTCGCATCCGGGACAAAAAAGGTATCAGACCTAAAGCTTGACGATGACGAGATACTCTCAGTTACAAAGATGAGTCCGAGGCGGCTTGTCTCCATGATAAAGACAGGTAAGATTCAGGACTCAAAGACAATCTGCGCGGTTCTGACATATGTTGCAAAAAAGCTCTAGCTGTTCCCCTGGTAAAAACAGGTGATCTGAAAGCATGTCATTTACTTGCCGTCCGGATCACAGGTATTTGCCAGAGCCCTGATTGTATATGGGCTTTACAAGATCAGCAACGTCTGCCCACGATCTAGTTATCTTCTCAAACATGTAGATCATATCAAGCAGGCCCATCGGAATCTGCTTTTTGTCACCAGACACGGCGCGCATCTTGCCCAGCTTGTCCTCGAATTTTTTGTGCAGGGATATTGCCTCGATTGCAAGCAGCCTGTCCGGCTTTGTAAACGCGTCTATCGACTTTTCTGCAATCATCCCAAAGTCCATGGCAGCTCCGTGCAGCCTTTTAGAGTTCGCATCAGAGATCTGCGAGTTGATGATATATTCTGAGAGCTCGACTATATAGTCGCCTGCGTTCTCTAGAAGGTTTGCCGCCACCCTGTAGTCAAGCACGTCAATGTTCCCTAGATGGAACGTGTCTGCAAGCCTCTTGTCTACAAGCGCGCTCCGAATCAGCCGGACCAGCAAAAAGTATTGCCTGTTTACCTCTACGTCCCGGCTTGATATGGTCTCCAGGTTTGACCTGTCATCAGATACCAGTCCGCGCAAGACGTCATCATACATGCCTAGCGCGATGGAGCTCATCCGCTTGAGGATCTTTTCGGGGTTGAGCGTGCTCGTATCAAGCAGAAACTGCATGTTTATGTGCGAGGCGCTCTCTTCTATGATCTCCATTCCCACGAGCCGCCTCATCGAGTTGCGGATCTTCTCCCTGTCTTTGGCAGGCACCGTCGACTCGGAGCTGATCCCGATTACGTCATATCCGAGCAGGTACGCCCCCGTGATGTCTGCGACAATGTTCTCCTCCTTTGGCAGCGGGTACGAGATGGTCAGATTCCTAGTCGGGCGGGCCGTGTTTGCAGATATCGAGACGCTGTCAGGGCCGGTCTCTATCTCGACCTGGCTGCCCTTGTCCAGCTTGTTTGCATCAACCCACTCCTTTGGAAGAGACACTAGGATGCTGCTCCCTATTCTTTGCAGGCGTCGAATGAATTTAGCCAATTTATACCAATTTAACTAATTTAAGGCATATTCTTATATTTTGTGTCAAATTTAAACTCAGATCAATGGCAGCAACGGCATTCTGCCCCGCACACGTCACCGGATTCTTCAAGGCCCATCTCAAAGACTCTGTCTCAGATACGGGCTCGATGGGCGCGGGATTTTCAATAAAGCAGGGAGTCACTACCAGGGTAAGGGTCTCTCCAAGGAACGGTCGATCCGGATACAGGATCACCACGACCGGATACAGGCCTGACAAGACGGACGTTTCAGAGTTTGTCATCAGAGAGTTCCTCAAGCTGGGCGAGTTCTCTGGAAGCTTTCTTGACATCAAACACGAGATAGGGGTGCCGGTCGGATACGGCCTGGGCTCTAGCGGCGCAGTCGCCCTGTCTCTTGCTTTTGCACTCGACTCTGCTCTGCATACGGGCCTTGACAGAAACAAGATAGGCATGATTGCGCACAATGCAGAAGTCAGCTGCAAGACCGGACTCGGCGACGTCCTGGCCTCGTTTCACGGCGGCTTTGAGGTGCGCGTCAGGCCCGGCGCCCCGGGAGTCGGCAGCGTGGAGATGATTCCCGCAGACGACATGTCTGTAATCATGGTATGCTTTTCACCCATATCTACAAACAAGTTCATCAAGGAGAACCTCTCCCGGATCAACGGGCTCGGTGGGAGGATGGTCGACATGCTGCTAGAGTCAAGGGACTGTGGACACTTTCAGGACATGTCGCTAGAGTTTGCAAGATATGTAAACGTAATGACCCCCCGGATGCAGAGACTCGTAGATGATCTTGCAAGGAACGGGACAAAGTGCGGCGTGGCGCTGTTTGGTGAGACAGTCTTCTCAATGGTGCACAAAGAAGACGAGGCAGGAGTGCTAGAGATCCTGCAGAGGCATCCGGGAGGAACACTGATAAGATCCGAGCTTGACCATGTGGGAGCCAGGGTCCTTGACAACTAGGCGCGCAGTTCCAAGGTCGCATCCCCGGGCCGAGTCGCTTTTGATCCGCAGCAGGCTCGTAGACGGGTTTGATTCCGGACTGGTGGCAAGGGAGGGCCTGCTTGCGCAGGGAAGGGGCGAGGCCTTTGACTATCTGCTAGGCGAGAAGACAGGCAGGCCTGCAAGGCGCGCAATCAGGGCCGCAGCCGCCGCGCTCCTGCTTGCAAAATCCCCCATAGTATCGATTAATGGCAACGCGGCTGCCCTCTGTGCGGCCGAGCTCGTATCACTCTCGGTGCAGGCCGGGGCCAAACTAGAGGTAAACCTGTTTTATGCCAGCAAAAGGCGCGAGCAGGCCATCGCGCGGATGCTCAAAAAATGCGGGGCGCGGGAGGTGCTAGGCATCAACCCTGCGTCATCTGCAAGGCTGCATGGCACGGACTCTGCAAGAGGGCGGGTTGACAGGGACGGAATCCTTGCAGCAGACGTGGTAGTCGTGCCGCTAGAGGACGGCGACAGGACCGCCGCGCTCAGAAAGGCCGGCAAGACAGTCATCACGTTTGATCTCAACCCGCTCTCCCGGACGTCACAGACTGCGCACATTACCATAGTCGACAACATTACCCGCGCGGCAGGCCTGCTTGCAGCAGACATTCAAAGAATGGCGGGAAAGGACAGGCGTGTCTTGCGCCAGACGGTTTCAGACTATAATAACAGGTCAAACCTTGCAGAGAGCATTGCCCAGATAAGGAACAACCTGGCAAGGAGGGCACGGCTTGCCTAGGACTGTGCGCGACATTGCATCCATGAAGGGCGCAAAAAAGATCACCGCCGTGACCAGCTATGACTATACGATGGCCTCGCTGTGCGACAAGGCTGGGATCGACGTGCTGCTAGTGGGGGACAGCGCAGGCATGGTAATGCTCGGATACGAGAATACAATCCCCGTTACTATGGATCAGATGTGCATGTTTACAGGCGCGGTAAGCAGGGCAAGAAATGACTCGATGCTAGTTGCGGACCTGCCGTTCATGTCGTACCAGACCGGTCCGACAGATGCGATTGCCAACTCTGGCCGGCTCATCAAGGCGGGAGCCGACGCCGTAAAGCTCGAGGGGGGCGCTACGGCATCTGCCATAGTCAGGAGCATAGTGGATGTGGGAATCCCCGTCATGGGGCACATCGGGCTGCAGCCGCAGACTACAATGCTCTCAGAGGGGTACAGGGTGCAGGGAAGGACTGCAGAGGCAGCATCCAGGCTGCTCGAGGATGCAAAAGAGCTGGAGAACGCAGGGGCGTTTTGCATAGTGCTGGAGATGGTAAGCCACGAGACGGCAGGAATGATCTCTGATGCAGTCAGGATTCCCACCATAGGAATCGGATCCGGGGCCGGATGCGACGGACAGGTGCTGGTGGTGCAGGACCTGCTGGGAATGTATGAAAAGATCAGGCCAAAGTTTGCAAAAAGATACATGAACCTCTCTGATTCGATCGTGGAATCGCTTCAGAGATACAGGGGGGACGTCGAGTCGGGCGCGTTTCCCGCAGAGGAGAACTGGTTCTCGATGGACCAAGGCGAGGCAGAAAAGATTGGCAGGTAGGGGCCATCCATCACTGGATATCGTGGACTCGCACGGCACGGAGCTGGCGGGAAAAAAGATAGCGCTGTGTGTTGCAGGGAGCGTTGCCGCATACAAGGCAATCGAGCTTGCAAGGCTGCTCATGAGGCACGGGGCCGACGTGACGTGTGTCGCAAGCGGAGCGGCTGCAAGGCTGGTGCGGCCCGACTATTTCAAGTGGGCCACTGGAAACGACGTAATCACAAAGCTTACGGGGGACCTAGAGCACATCAAGCTTGCAGACTATGGCAGGTCGGATCTGATCATAGTGTACCCCGCCACTGCAAACACGCTTGGCAAGCTTGCAAACGGCATTGATGACACGCCGGTCTCCACGGTGCTTACCGTCGGGTTTGGATCGGGGATTCCCATACTCGTGTGCCTTGCAATGCACGAGTCAATGTATGAGAATTCGGCGGTAAAAAGAAACATGCGGTTTCTAAAGGACAAGATAGAGTTTCTCTCGCCCAGCATAGCAGAGGGCAAGGCAAAGGCTCCAGAGCCCGAGGACGTGCTAGAGCACGTGCTAGAAAGGTTCGGGCTCCTGCCTGCGCTAAGGGGCAAAAAGGTGCTAGTCACGGCAGGCTCTACTGCAGAGCGCGTGGATCCCGTGCGGATAATTACAAACCAGAGCTCCGGCAGGACGGGCGCAAGCCTGGCAGCAGAGCTTGTGTCTGCCGGCGCCAGGGTGACTCTTGTGTGGGGGACAGCACAGGTGCAGCCTCCGCGAGGGGCCAGAGTAGTCAGGGTGTCATCTGGCAGGCAGATGCATGATGCGGTGAGGACAGAGCTGAAGAAAAGATACGACATTGTGATAATGGCGGCGGCAGTATCAGACTATGTACCGGTCCAGAGCAGAACCAAGATCAAGAGCTCAAAGGACAGGCTGCAGATAACCCTGCGGCGCGCCCCAAAGATAATAGACAGCGTGAAAAAATACCAGAGCGGCGTGTTTCTTGTCGGCTTTAAGGCAGAAGCCGGCGTCACAAGGGACCGGCTCGTCAGGGCCGCGCGCAAAAAGATGGCAGAGTCGCGCGCAGACCTCATCGTGGCAAACGACATCGGCACTCCAAGGTACAAAAAAAACCCGCAAAACAACCAGGTGGTGATTGTGGATTCAGACAGGGCCGTGGCATCCGGATGGATGAAAAAGCAAAAGATCGCCAGATTCATCACCAGACACATCGGGCAGAGGCTGCCATGAAGAGATCAGAGATGCGGCAGTTTGCCAGATACAGGTAGGCGAAGGCAAGGCTGGAAAAGACCGGCAAAAAAGAGCTGGAGATCGAGCAGAGATACCATCACGAGACCTGTACTGCGCTAAAGGGAATTACATAAAATACGCCCCTGCCTGCCCGTATGCATGGGATTTAGCCACTCCAGATACAAGCAGTCGGAGATGGATTCCTGGAACGAGGTGGCTCCGCGGTACCACAAAAGGTGGGCCGGCGCAAACAGGGGGCCCTTTGAGAGCACTGCAAAGCTGGTGCGGGAGACGGGCATTAAAAAAGGCGATGCGGTGCTAGATGTGGCGTGCGGCACCGGAGCAGTCACAAAAGAGATTGCAAGGAGGGTCGGCAGCTCTGGGCGCATAGTGGGAGTCGATACGTCATCTACTGCAATAAGGATAGCAAGGAGGGAGAACCGCGCCGCAAACATTGACTTTGTAAACGCAGACGCCGAGAGGTTTGGTTTCAGCATGGAGTTTGACGCGGTCACCTGCCAGTACGCGCTATTTTTCTTCCCGAGCGCCCAGAGGGCCCTCAAAAACATGAAAAGGAGCCTCAGAAGATCAGGCAGGCTGGGAATCACAGTCCACGGGAACAACACCCCGTTTTATACCAGCATCATCGAGCCAGTCTCAAAGTTCGTCCCCGACTATGTCCGGCCCGGCTCGCCGAGGCTTGACAGGTACGGGACAAAGTCGGCGCTTGCAGCAGAGGTCAAACGGGCCGGGTTTGGCAGGATAGTTGTAAAAGAGTTCGTATTCAGGTACAGTCCCGGGACCTTTGAGAGCTACTGGCGCAGATACACCAGGTATATCGCGGCGCCACTCAAGGAAAAGCTCGGCAGGCTGGAGCTTGGGCAGAAAAAAGAGCTAAAGAGGCAGGTAAGGGAGAGGACGCTCCGGTACTTGAGTAACGGCGTGATCGTGTTCCCATGGCAAGTTTTAATTCTGACTGCGAGGCGCTAGTCATATGGACAAAAAGCCAAGTAGCGGGCTGGTATCATTTCTCAAAAAGAGGGCGCCCTTTTACCTTGCAGGAATAGCCATCCTGGTGGTGTTTGTGGTTCCCGAGCTTACAAAGACCAACCTGGCAGGCAGCTTTCCGGAGCTTGATGCAGACAGGCAGCAGGCAGTTGACATTCTGATGGGGTATAACGGCCCTGACGGGGACGGACTGACCGTAATGGATGCAGTCTCTGCAAAGATAGAAGACGAGTATCCAAACGAGCGGATATACGACCACAGGAGCACGAGCGTGGAACTAGACGTGACAGGCGAGGATCCCGGGACATACAGGATCGTGCTTGACTTTGTATCGTACAAGGGCGGGCTGCACTACGACTGGAGCGTCGATGCCGCATCCGGCGAGATCACGCCAAACGATCCCGCGTCAAGGCACATCATAGACGTGGTGGATTTTTACGACTAGACGGCTATCATGTCCTTTGTAAACTTGTGCATTACAAGGGGCCTGTCGCGCACAAGCACAGAGTCCTCTATGCGTATTCCAAACCTTTTGTTTATGTATATTCCCGGCTCTACCGTGACTGCCATGTTCTTGCGCAGCTTGGTGCTGCTTCCTGCAGACACGGCCGGCGGCTCGTGCACCTCGAGTCCTATCCCGTGCCCCGTAGAGTGCACAAAGTACTTTCCATAGCTGTTTTTCTCGATGTAGTTCCTGCATGCAGAGTCCACGTCGCTGCAGCGCGCCCCCGGACGGACAGCCCCGAGTCCCAGCCTCTGCGACTCTTTTACCACCTCGTATGCGTCTGATGCCTGCGCCGGCACCGCCCCTATTGCAAACGTCCGAGTCGCATCAGAGACATACCCCCTGTGCCGCAGGGTCAAGTCGACTACCACAAGGTCTCCCCTTTTGAACTTTCTTCCGGTTACCTGCGCGTGCGGAAGCGCGCCGTTCGGACCGCCTGCGATGATGAGCGGGTTGAGGGTGGATCTGTAGCCAGTGTCAAACATCTCCTGCTCCATTGCATGCCTCATCAGTATTGTCTGCAGCTCGGACTCTTTCTGGCCTGCGCGCATTTTTTTGGCGCACAGCTCAAACATCCCGTCTATTATCCTGGACGCCCTTTTGAGTATGCGCGCCTCTGACTCGTCTTTTACCATGCGGCAGCTGTAAAACGGCTCGGCAGACTGCCTTGCCTTTGGAATCAGCCTCTTTACTGACGTCATTGTGGTATAGTCGCGGCAGTCAGTGCAGATGCTGCCGCGTCCTGCTTCCCTTGCCAGCGTGGGAACCATGGCAGAGCCGCGCTGCGCCACGACCACGTCGCAGTCGACTGACTCGGCTTCTGCCCTGCCCGCCTCTAGTTCCGGGGCGATGATTACGGTCCTTCCGCCCGCAAGGAGGCCGATTGCCTCGCCCCAGAATCCGGTCATGTAAAACAAGTTCTCAGGCTCAAATGCCGCAAGCATGTCGCAGCCGACCTTTTGCGCATGCCTGAGAAGATTCCTCCTGCGCTGCCTCACACAGAAGGGAGCCCGTCAGGCAATTTATACATGGTGCAAAGTTTGTATATGGAGATCCGGGTTTGATCGGCATGACTGAAAAGAAAAAGGTCGTGGCGCTGCTATCTGGCGGCCTTGACAGCCAGCTTGCAGTCAGAATGATGCAGGAGCAGGGATTCGATGTCTCTGCAGTGGCGATAAAGACCCCGTTTTGTGACTTTGACTGCGGCAGGGGCTGCGGCTTTGAGATCAGGGAGAGGGCAGACGATCTCAACGTGAACCTAAAGACCGTATACCTTGGCGACGAGTACATCGAGATGCTAAAGCATCCAAAGCACGGCACCGGCGCCGGCTTTAACCCGTGCATAGACTGCAGGGCCATGATGTTTGATGCCGCAAAAAAGCACATGAAGGAGATCGGGGCGGAGTTTGTGATATCAGGCGAGGTGCTAGGACAGCGCCCGATGAGCCAACACGGGCCTGCGCTCAGGACGATTGAAAAAGAGTCGGGGCTTGTCGGAAAGATAGTAAGGCCCCTGTCTGCGGCGCTGCTGCCAAGCACTGATCCGGAAAGGGACGGGCTGATAAAGAGGGAGAATCTCGGCATGATCCGGGGCAGAACCAGGAGAAACCAGCTGCGCATGGCAAAAGAGTACGGAATCGAGAACCCGCCAAACGCCGGCGGCGGCTGCCTGCTGACTGATCCCCAGTTTGGATCAAAGGCAAGGGATCTCTTCGAGCACACAGAGACGCCGACCATCAACGACATTGACCTGCTAAAGGTCGGCAGGCATTTCAGGCTGGACGGGCACACAAAGCTCATAGTGGGAAGAAACAAGGATGAAAACGAGATAATCGACGCGCTTGCGCTCAAAGACGACATACTTTTAGAGGCCCGGGATCACATGGGGCCGATATCCATACTGCGCGGCAAGACTGCAGGAGAGCACACAGACCTTGCGTCGTCTGTAACCCTGAGATACTCTGATGCTCCAGAGGGGCAAGAAGGCGTGGTAAAGGTCAGGGGCGCAGACCCGGGCGAGATCACTACAGAGCGCGCCGGAGAGCAGTCCTATGCGGGTCTGCGGATACAGGCGTGAATTTTTTTAAAAATTAGCTCGGACTAGGGAAGAGTATTTGAAGAGGTGGGGCGCATTTCCAGCAGGATGCAAAAGCAGGAAAACCCCACGTATCTAAAGGCAATAACCATACGGGACATCAGCGACGTCCATTCCATAAAGGAGGACATCAAAAAGGGAATGATCCTGATACTGAGGGTCACTCCGCTTGCCCAAAAGGACGTGGTGCAGCTGCGCAAGGTCGTAGAGGAGCTGTACTCGATTGCAAAGAACTCTGGCGCAGACATTGCAAGGCTCGGCGAGGAGAGGATCATAGTTGCGCCTACAAGCGTCAAGATATGGAAGCCAGAGTACGATCTAAAATAGCTTTATAGCTTCCTGAATCTGCGGATAGTGTGCAGACAGCCTGTACATGCGCCGAATGTTCATTGCAAGGCTTTCTGACTTTTTGCGCTCCCCGTGGTTTACAAGCACCCTCCGGAGCTTGGGCCTGAGCCGCTGCACAAACGACATGAGCTGGTTGTAGTCGCTGTGGCCGCTAAAGCCGTCAAGCTTTTCTACCCCGCAGTTGATTGTGACTGCCTCCACCTTGCCGTCCTTGCCGACCATCGTGGCCTGCCTTGATCCGTCTAGTACCCTTCTTCCCAGGGTGCCGTTTACCTGGTATGACACAAACAGCACCTTGTTCTTTTTTTCTGGCGCCACGTTCTTAAAGTACTCGAGTACGGGGCCGCCCTCGAGCATCCCGGATGTTGCAAGAATTATGCACGGCGAGTCCTCCCTCATCGGCTCCTCCCTGCCGTCTGCATGCTCGATGTTGGTAAAGTACTCCGAGTCAAACGGGTTGTCGTCAGTCTCGAGTATCTTTTGCCGCAGCTCCCTTGCCAGATACTCTGGGTATGACTCGTGGATTGCAGACGCCTCTGAGATCATCCCCTCTGTGAACACGGGCGCCTCTACTATCTTTCCCTCCTTCATGTAGTGGTCTATCACCATCATGATCTCCTGCGCGCGCCCTACTGCAGGTATCGGTATGAGCACCTTGCCCCCCTCTGCAAGCGTCTTGTTCACTGCAACTATAAACGCAGACTCTACCTCCTGCCTGCTTGGCTGGATGTCCTCCTTTAGGCCGTACGTGCTCTCGATTAGCAGCGTCTCTGCCCTTGGAAAGTTCCAGCTTGCGGCCTCGAAGAGGATGCTTTTTCCGAACTTTATGTCCCCCGAGTACACAAAGTTGTGGTTCCCGTTACCTATGTGAAAGTGGCACAGCGCAGAGCCGAGTATGTGGCCGGCGTTTGCAAGCACCAGCTTTATGTCCGGCGAGATGTCCGTGACCGTCCCGTACGGCAGGGTGATCGTCTGCCTCATGATCTGCTTTACGTCGCGCTCAGAGTATATGGGGGTCCGGCCCTGGGCGGCTGCCACCTTTATCGCGTCAAGCTGGATCAGGTTCATCATGGGAAGGGTCGGCTCGGTACAGTAGACGGGGCCCTTGTAGCCGTACTTGCACAGCGCGGGCAGAAAGCCGGTGTGATCTAGGTGCGCGTGCCCTATTACTACGGCATCTAGCTCATCAAGCGTCAGGTTTACAAAGTCAAGCCTCGGAAACGCGTCCATTGCAGAGCGCGCCCCGGGGTTTATGCCGCAGTCAATTAGCACCTTGCTTTCCGGGGTTGCAAGAAGCAGCGACGACCTGCCGACCTGCCCGAACCCGCCTAGCGTGTAAAGGGAGATCTCCGTGCGATCGGAGAGGCGCGGCCTGAAGATCTCGTCTCCCACCTGCTTGAGCTGCCTGCTCCGCTCAGAGGCGTGCTGCTTTAGCGTGGCGTTGATGGTCTGTATCGTGCGCGACGGTATGGTGGTGGCCTTGCGGATTCGTATTCTCCACCCGGTCTTTTCTGTCACGTCCGTATGGTTGAACATCTTTGCGTCGCGCTGCAGGAGCCACGGCCTCTTTGCCTCAATTGACACCTCGCCTGTGGCCGTGTCAAAGATGGTGCCCTGCAGGTCTGCGTCCTTTGGAACGCAGTCTGCAAGTATTTTTCTTACCTCGTCTTCTGGCTTGCGTATGGACTCGTCGGTCCTCACCACGATCCTCTTTTTGATTACATTTACCAGGCTTGAGATCGTCTCGTTGTTCTCAAGGAGGTAGCGCGGCGTGGTCGTAAACAGGGCGATGCGCGGTCCCTCGTACTCGATCTTTGTGACATTCGCCTCTTTTGGTATACTTTGCAGTATGACTGCCATTATGTTCTGGCTAGAAGGTATTTCTTTTTGTTGTTTTCTTTGCATTAAATCACTATAGATTGATGGGAACCCGTCCTTGTCCATTGTTGCAATGTTTATCCCGTCGCCTGTTCCAATGTTGCGCACGATTGCGGCCTTTACCGCAGTCAGCGCCAGTCCCTTTGCATCCTCGATTGACAGGCCGTCCTTGTATCCCTCCTCTAGGACGCCATAAGCCACGGGCGAGCCGCTGCCGGTCGTTACAAACGACTTTTCCTCCACCGAGCCGAACATGTCAATGTTGAAGAGCGCCGGCCCCTCAGAGTCGTATCCGCCTACGAGTATGTCTGCAATGAACGGATAGCCCCTGTTCTGGTGGAATATCAGCGAGCAGAGCCTTGCAAGGGAGTGGATTGGAATGGGAACCTGCTTTTCAACCCTGTGCAGGTTCGAGTGGTATCTGAGTATGTCAACGATGTTTTGCGCGTCTGCCACTCCGCCTGCAAGCGTCAGTCCGGCGTGGTGGTCTATCTTTTGGATCTTCATGGTGTTGTTATTGGCGATAAAGTAGCCTGCGCTGGCCCTCATGTCGGCGCACAAGACGATGCCGTCACGGGCTCTGATGCCCACCGTAGTGGTTCCGTGCAGAATCTTTTCTTCAACATTGTTCGACAAATGACACGCCTGTTAGGATAACAAGGGTCTTACAAGCCCATTTAAATAACTTTTTGATCGAAATAATAAATAGCCGCGCCGAGTCATGAGCTCGATGCATTCCCACAAGATGGAGCTGCCCAGACTCATCGAGATCGGCGAGGGAAATATGGCCGATTTTGGAAGGTTTCTGGGCAGGCTGGGCAGGCCCGGAAAGGTCTCCCTGATATCAGGCAGCAATGTGCAAAAGGTCCTGAAGGCCAGGGTAGACAGATCGCTTCGATCAAAGAAGATCCGGTCCGTCTGGCACACGTCAGGCGACAACCAGATGGGATCGCTAAGCCGGATTCAGAGGGACGTAAAGGCAGACGGCTCGGAGATGGTCGTGGGAATCGGCGGGGGGCGTTCTGTGGATACGGCAAAGCTGATCTCGTACAATCTTGGCAGGCCGTTTGTAAGCCTGCCTACTGCGGCCTCGCACGACGGGATGGCAAGCCCGTTTGTATCTGTAAAGAGCGACAAGCCGCACTCGATAGTAGCATCCGCCCCGATGGGCGTCTTTGTGGATATCGGGGTGATCAGGAGGGCGCCTGCAAGACTGCTTGCAAGCGGCTGCGGGGATCTGGTTGCAAACATCATAGCCGTGAGGGACTGGCAGCTGGGCCACAGAAAAAAGGCCGAGTATTACGGCAGGTATGCCGCAGATCTGGCCATGATGAGCGCCAAGATAGTCATGGAGAACTCGGCAAGGTTTGCAAGGGAGGGGCCTGATGCAAGGGTGATAGTAGAGGGCCTTATCAGCGCGGGGGTCGCCTCGTGCATAGCCGGAAGCAGCAGGCCGTGCTCTGGCGCAGAGCATCTCTTCTCGCATGCGCTCGACAGGATTGCGCCCGAGACAGGACTGCACGGGGAAAAGTGCGGGATCGGCTCGATAATGATGGCAAGGTTGCAGGGACAGGACTGGAAGATGATCAAAAAGACGCTGCAGAACGTGGGCGCGCCGACTACTGCAAGGCAGATAGGCCTAGAGCCGGAAATGGTAATCGAGGCGCTCGTAATGGCGCAGGATCTGCGGCCGGAGAGATACACCATACTGGCGGAGAAAAAGATGAACGAAAAAAAGGCCTCAAACCTTGCAGCTGGTACCGGTGTGATCTAGGACGCCTTTTGTTCTAGCGGGGCCGGTTCCTCGGGCTTTTTTTGCGCCTTGTTGGCGTGAATCTCTACAAAGCTGATCTTTTCAAGCGTGGGGGCGAACTTGAACACGTCGGCCTGTATAAAGTGCTTTATTATCTGCAGGCCCTCTGCGCGCAGTATCGCTGCCGGGACTATGACGCTTACCTCGCCGCCCTTTACGTCAAAGGCGATCTCCTCGTCAGTTGTAGGGAACCTGTTTTTTAGTATCCCGTCTATCTTGTCTTCAGGCGAGTCAAGCAGCTTTGTCACGTTTGCATCAAAGAGCATGGTCTTTCCGGCGTACCTGTGGTTGTAGTCTATCTGAACTCTTCCGGAACCGATGAAGCGGATTATTCCCTTTTTGTCGCCTATCTCGATGGTATCTCCGACTGTGACCTTTTCTGCGTCATCGCCGAGCTTTCTGATGGGAATCATGCGGACCTGTTTTGGATCCCTCTGGCCAAACCCCTTGTCCGGCGTGACTTCGATCGTAATCTTTTCACCGACTGTCGCGCCTGCGAGCGCCTCGTCGAATCCCCGCAGTACAGGATACGCCACTTCTCCTACGGAGACGAGCTTTGGCTGGTACCTTGTATCCGGATCGTGAATCGAGTGTTTTTTTGCATCCTCCTCTATGGTGGTGTCAAACACCTCGCCTGTATCCTTTATCCGCGCCGTGTAATCAACTAGGATCAGCGAACCCTTCTCGAAAGTCAATGTAATCGGTCTCGAATTTCCTTATATTAAGTTAGGGCATTTTGAGGCGTCGGCACTAGAGCGCCTTTAGCTTTTCCTCTGCGGTTTGCAGTCCGGCCCGGGCATCCGTGTCATATCCCATCATTGCCAGAGTCGACGAGATTGCAGAGATGGTTCTCATTACATGGTACGGGCTTACCTCGCCCATGCATCCCACGCGGAACACCTTTCCCTTTAGGTTGCCAAACCCTCCCGCAACTAGCACCTTGAATTTTTTTGCAAGCGTGTTGCGGAACGTCTTGTCCTCCAGCCCGTCAAGATAGTTGAGCGCCACGATTGATATCGAGCGGTCCTCTTCTTTTGCAAACGGCGTCAGTCCTATGGCGCTAAGCCCGGAGTAGAGCGCATCAGAGCAGGTCTTGTGGCGCCTGAACACGTTCTCAAGTCCCTCCTCCAGCAGGATTGAGAGAGCTTCCCTGTATGCGTACAGGAGCGGCAGCGCGGGGGTAAAGGGCGTGTGTTTTGACTCTTCATAGTATTTGAAGTACCTTGCCAGGTTAAAGTACATCGTGGCAGGCGGGTTCTCCATCATGTACTTTTTGGCCTTTGGGCTTACTGATATGGGGGAGATTCCGGGGGGTGCCGCAATGGCCTTTTGCGCGCCAGTCATGCATACGTCCACGTTCCACTTGTCTACCGGAAGCCGGGCGCCGCCAAGAAGCGACACAGAGTCGACTATGTAAAACGCGTCGTTTCTAGACGTCAGATCAGATACCTTGTCAAGATAGTTTACCATCGTGCCAGTTGATGTCTCGTTGTGCACCACATAAAACGCCTTTACGTCCTTGTTGTTGTCAAAGGCCTCCTTTACCTGATCAAAGGTGGCGTTCTGTCCGGGAGGGGTCTCGAGCTTGACTACGTTTGCCCCCTGTCCCTCGATTAGCTGCGCGAGTCTGCTGCTGAACTCGCCGTTTACCGGAATTATTATCTTGTCGCCCTTTTTGACCAGGTTTATTACGCCTGCCTCGACTGCGCCGGTTCCTGATGCAGAGAGCGCTACAATGTCGTTTTGCGTCTCAAATACCTGCTGCGTTTTTGCTACCACGTCGGTGTACAGCTCTACAAAGTCGTCGCTGCGGTGGTTGATTATCGGGGCAAGCATGGCCCGCATCACCCTGTTGGGCACGTTTGTGGGGCCTGGAAGCATGGAGAGATATTCCATGCTTGTAGATGTAAGGCTGGGTTTATTTATAGAGATCCTTCAGGCGCTTGCTGGCACCAGCTTGGGACAGAAAATTTTTTGTCCCTTCTGGCACCAGGTCTTCCCACCTGCCTCCTGTCCTGATGAGATTGCGTATGTTGGTTCCAGAGAGATCGTCTCTTTGCAGGAACGAGATCGGAACCACCCGGACAGAGCGCCTCGAGTAGAGGTGGCCTGTCATCTCGTCATTTGAAAAGACAATGCCAAACTCCGGCACTATGGAATCTATCTTTTTGATCCACTCTTCATGGCTGCCCGTGTCCGGAATGTTATAGATTGAGATTCTCCTGCTTGTATGGTCGTCAACTGATGACGTGATCATCTGTCTGCGCTCGTCTGCAGAAAACGGGTTGTCTGCGTTTGCAGGCATGTTGGAGCTCCCAAGTCCCACCCACAGCTTTTCAGACTGCAAGAGCGCAAGGCGGAGTGCCTCCAGGTGCCCCAGATGGAATGGCTGGAATCTTCCCACTAGCAGGCCGTTCATGCAGAGTCTCTGTAATCCTTTTTTAAAAAACTATCATAAAGAGCCAGAGGCAGGACTGGTCATGTATCTGGAGATTGACGGTGGATACGGGGAGGGGGGAGGTCAGATGGTACGATCCGGGCTTGCGCTCTCGTGCATTACGGGACGGCCTGTACGCATCTTCAACATAAGGAAAAACAGGAGGATTCCAGGACTCGGGGCGCAACATGTCACGACTGCAAGAATCCTGCAAAAGATGTCAGGCGCCCGGGTTGAAGGGGCAGAGAAGGGATCTACTGAGATCAGGTTTGCCCCCGGAGACGTGACGGATCTAGAGACGAGCGAGGAGATTGGAACCGCCGGTAGCATCTCGCTTGTGCTGCAGGTGGCGATTCTGGCAGCTGCCGCGTCCAAAAGGAGGCTCAAGTGTACAATCAGTGGAGGCACGGACGTACCGTGGAGTCCGACCATCAACTATACCAGGTACGTGCTGGGCGCCGCATATGCCAGAATGGGAATGCATTTTTCAGTCGATGTACACAGGCGCGGCTACTATCCAAAAGGAGGGGGAAGCGCCACCCTGAGTGTGAATCCGTCAAGTCTGAGACCTGCATCGTTTTCCAAGAGAGACAGCAACGTCAGGCTGGTCTGTACGTATTCCAAGATGCAAGCAGACGAGATCGAGGCGCAGGTGGGAAGGATTCAAGACGAGCTGTCAGGTGGTGGCGTCACTGTTGATTCTGAGATACGGCGCCAGGACGCGGCAGACCCGGGGGCGTCATTGCTGGCGTATGGAGCGGGGAAGGACTCTGTCATCGGGGCAGATGCGCTCTTTGACAAGAAGATGCGCTCGTTTGATCTTGACACGGACTGTCTTGTGTGTTCGCCGGGCGTGGATGCAAATCTGGCAGACATGTTGGTGGTTCCTGCAAGTCTGTGCGGGGCAAAGACGACGTTCCGTATCCGGGAGATCACAAGGCACCTTGAGACAAACCTGTATGTCGCATCCAAGATCACAGGCTGCAGATACGGGATAGGTAAAATAGATGACGGCTTTGAGGTTATAGTGGAGGGTGTCTCACACGCCGGCATCAAGTAACGCGGCAAAGAACAGTATTGTTATGGATAGAACCACGGTCGTCTCTCCCAGAATTATGATCTTTTTTCGCAGTCTCTGAAGCTGGGCCTCGGGCATCTGCCCGGACATGATCTGCTCTTCCACATCCCTGCGGATTACCCTCACATGTATGGCATACGTGACTGCAAGCGCCGCCACCAGCACCACCTTGACTAGCAGGAACGTCCCGTAGCTTGTAGCTATGAGAAGCTCCGGCCTGCCAAGCAGCATGTGCGAGTTGTAAAGCCCGGTCGCCATCAGTATTACGAGTGACGGGACTGCGATCATGTTAAAGCGCCTTCCGACGCGGATCATCATCTGCATTCTTTGTGCCACAGAGTCCGTCATCGTCTTTAGGAGCGGGGAGAAGACGATTCCGATGAATATCGAGCCGCCGACCCAGATCGCCGCCGAGATCAGATGAATCCAGGTGAGTATCGCCTGTTCAATAGCCGTCATGATATGATGACGGGGATCAAATATTATGTATTTGTATCCTGACAACCTTTTTTAGTTGTGCCTGATCCGATAGCGTTGAAGTGCCTCTTCAAAGCAAGACTACCGTGTATGCAGCTCTGGCAGGGACTCTTGCCCTGATGGGAGGGATTGTGTACTATGCCAGCCTTGACAACGTGGATCTCGAGCAGGTGGAGATCGAGCTGGCAGGCGTGGAGCTTGGGGACGTCAACACGATAAGCGGGCAGGCAAAGTTTGACATTACGTTTCTAGTAAGGAACCCAAGCGACAAGACGTTTACCGTCTCGCTGATCACATACCAGCTGTACGGGGACGGCGAGCTGCTCGGCTCCGGGCAGTACTCGACGGCAGACATTGCGCTTCCGGGGCGGGCCGTGTTCTACTCTGGCGCCGAGGTGCCTCTCAAGAACATGTTCGTGCTAGACAAGACAGAGGCCAATGCTAGGATATACGAGGATGCCATAGAGGGCAGGATTGGCAGCTTTTCAGCAGAGGGCATAATCACAGCAGAGTCGTCGTGGAGCGTCATTGAAAAGGAGTTCGGCAGTGGTATTTGAAATGGTGGGCCGAGAGAGATTCGAACTCACGATCACCGCCGTGTCGAGGCGGTATCCTAACCAGCTAGACTACCGGCCCATTAAAGGGCAGACAGCCAGCGGGATTATTAACGTTTAACAGGAGAGACGGGCATGACGGACTTTACAGACGGGGAAAAGAGGGGTTTCTACAAGGCGATCTATTCCAGGCGGGATGTAAGAAGCAGGTTTGCCTCCAGGCCCATAAAAGAGGAGACCCTTGTCAGGATTCTGCATGCGGCACACCATGCCCCGTCGGTGGGTTTTTCCCAGCCGTGGAACTTTGTCCTGATAAAGGATGCAGGTACAAGAAGGAGGATAAAGGAGTCGTTTGAGGAGGAGAGGCTTGTCTCCTCAAGGCTGGTAGAGGAGCCGAGGAGATCAAAGTATCTGTCACTAAAGCTTGAGGGAATACAGGAATCTGCGGTAAATATCTGCGTGACGTATGATCCTACAAAGTTCGGCCCGTTTGTGATCGGCAGGACGAGCATTCCCGATGCCGGACTGTACAGTGTGTGCTGTGCTATACAGAACATGTGGCTGGCCGCAAGGACAGAAGGGATAGGGCTTGGCTGGGTCAGCATACTCTCAAACAAGGTCCTAAGGGAGACTCTGGGGCTGCCAGAGCACGTTGTGCCTGTAGCGTACCTGTGTCTGGGACACGTAGACGAGTTTGCCGAAAAGCCGGATCTGGAGGCTGCCGGCTGGTTGCAGAGGCTTGATCTTGCAGATGTCGTGTATTTTGAGAGATGGGACGGCAGAAATGACGGGAGCTGGGGCGTGACTGAGGAGATGCTCAGGGAAGGGCTTGATTACGCTTAAATAATTAGCAATAATTTTTTTCGCTGGGCTTGTGGCGCAGAGTCATTTGACGCGAAATATGGATAGCGTGGTAGCCTCCTAAGTTACAGGTCGAGGGATCGAAGCCCTCCAAGCCCGCTTGTGCCGAAAAATGGCAAGTCCAAACTGCCTGAGATCCCGGCTTGACATGATCTTGTCTCCTGCCAGAACACGGCCCCAAGCGCCACAGACCCGCCGGTACGGACAGCGGCAACTGCACAACGCTAAAAACACGGCGCATGCAGACACTATGCATGAGCAAGCCCGGAAACGCCTGGAGAAAGGTCCATGGCAGGATTACCAAAAGACCGACAAACTTTTCATGGCTCATTGACAAAAGACTCGCAGGATCCGGGATGCCCACGAGTCCTGACGAGCTTGACTGGGTCGTGTCTCAGGGGGTAAAGTCCATTGTTACCATGACCGAGGATCCGCTTCCTGCCAGCTGGACAAGGGATATCGGTTACCTGCACGTGCCAACCCAGGATCTTACGGCGCCAGACATGGATAAGATAGACTCTGCAGTCGACTTTGTCCACGGACAAATTGAGGACGGCAGGGCAGTCATGGTGCACTGTGCCGCGGGAATGGGGCGGGCAGGTACGATTCTTGCATGCTATTTTGTGAAATACAAAAAACTCTCCGCAGATGACGCAATCAAAAAAATCCGCGACGAGCGGCCCGGCTCGATACAGTCACAAGTGCAGGAGATGGCAGTCGGGTTCTATGAAAAGCACCTAGGACATCTCTGATACAAGCTTGCCGTCTACCAGTCTTATCTTCAGAGTCTTGTTCTCCTGGAAGAACAGGGTCAGTCCTCCCTCCGAGTCCGGATCCTCCACCTTTACGAGCTCTGACATCTTGATTGAATCAAACTTTCCCATCCCTGCTCACTCCGGAATGGACACCGTCTCAATCTTGCCATCCACTGCCTTGACGAACATGAATCTGTTGTCCTTGAAGATAAAGGTGATTCCTCCCTCCTTGTCCGGCTCTTCCACCTCTAGTATCGGCTGTCCCAGCAGGCCATCGTATTTTGCCATGATAGTTCCACCAAAAAGTTCCTTATATCCCTAATTGACTGTGATTTCTAGCTCGCCAGAACCGTTCTTGACGCTTCCAGCCTCCGTATAGTCGTGTTTTTGCCATGATGCAAACGTCTCTGCCACTACCTTGTGCCTGCCACTCCCAAGATCCGACGCGCCAAATACAAACCGCTCATCAAAGTCAAACAGCTCCTGCCTTACCTCCTCCTCTGAGAGCCTGATGAACGGTTCAAAGTTCTTTGCCACCTGGACCCATACCCTCTTCTCTTTCATCGGGTTGACCAGCTTGGGATTCCTAGTCCAAAATATCGATGCCTTTCTGTACGTGTCGACGGTCCTGCCCATCTCTTTTTTTCTAAAGCCGCCAGATGTCAGCTTTACGCCGTACTTTATCTTGAAGGATACGTCATTGGAGCCGTACGCCTTTGTCCAGTTCTCCTCGGTGAATGCATCCCTGAGACCGCCCTCTATGGCGAACCTGACGTTTACCTCTACGTTCTCATCCGGGGCGTATTCAGGCTTGGAGCTTGCAAGCCTGATCTCTGAAATTCTGCTCTCAGCCATGATTGTTCATAATGATTTATATCTACAATATGTGCTTTTACCGAATACATGCAAGCCAAAGTGATTACCTCCGGGACAAAGGAGATCAGCCTCTCAATCAAAGAGACCGACATTGGAATCTTGTACATCATCCAGCACGAGCTCCTAAAGGAGTCAAATATTGATTTTGCAGGTGTCATCATAAAGCACCCGCTTACCAACGAGTGCTGGATGAGAATCAACTCGAGCACAAAGCCGATTGCAGCAATCAAAAAGTCGACTGATTCGGCCATAAAGATAGCAGAGGATTTTAAAAAGCTATTCCACTCAAAAATCAAGGTAGACTAGATTGAAGTTCTGCCCAAAGTGCGACATCAAGCTGAAAAAAGAGGGCTCTGGTCTCCAGTGTCCAAAATGCGGCCATGCAGAAGGCAAGGAAGCCAGACAGCCAAAAAAACCCAAGCAAGAACAGGCGCCAAGCAACGAGTTTAACGTCTTTGAGGGAAACGAGGGAAACGAGACGCTCTCGACCATCAAGATTGACTGTGAAAAATGCGGCAGTAAAGAAGCAGTCTGGTGGATGCTTCAGACAAGGAGCGCAGACGAACCCACCACGCAGTTTTACCGGTGTATCAAATGCAGCTACACATGGCGAAATTATGCATAAAGCCACTGCAGATAAAGACTTTAAAATGGACTAGCGGGAGGTAGGTTGATTTGACCTTTGAGGCAAAGACAAGCGGTTCTGATGACCTAAAGGCCGTAATATCTGCCATCTCCACCCTGGTTGAAGAGGCCACCTTTGAGGCGACACCTGAGGGAATCACGTTCCGGGGGATGGATCCCTCACACGTGGCCCTGATCGACATATCCTGGCCCAACTCTGCGTTTGAAAAGTACGAGTGCGACAGCGACATAAAGTTCGGGGTGCGAATAGACGAGTTTTCAAAGCTCATCAAGAGGGCAGACAAAAAGGACAACATTGAGATCAGCATTGCAGAGAGCATGCTTCTTGTGACCGTGGGAAAGAACAAGAAATACAAGATGCGCCTGATTGAAAGCTCGGCAACAGACACCCCGCTGCCAAAGATCCCGTACGATGCAAAGATCGTCCTCTCGTCCTCAAAATTTGACAAGACCCTCGGGGACGTGGGGGTCGTATCTGACTATCTGACAATACACATGTCCGGCTCAAAGGCCGACTTTTCAGGCAAGGGCGACTCTGGCGAGGTCACCATAGATCTCGACAAGAACGACGAGAGCACAAAGGAGATCTCCTCAAAGGTAGAATGCTCTGGGACATACAGCCTCGAATACCTCAATCCCGTGATAAAGGCAGTAGGCAGTACCGCAGGCGAGGTCACGTGCGAGTTTTCAAGCTCAAAGCCGCTCAGAATCGAGTTCAAGGTGGCAAACATAGGGCGGATTCACTTCTATCTGGCCCCGCGCGTAGAAAGCTAAAAAGCATTTAAGGACTGGCTGGCTGGCTATCTCATGAAACTCGTAATAAAATATGGGGGAACGTCGATCTCAGAGGCGGGGCGCATCCGGGCCGTGGCAGAACACATCAGCTCGCTCTCAAGACACCACCAGATAATCGTGGTGTGCTCTGCAACAAGCGAGACGACTGACGATCTCATAGGAATATCAGAGTCGATAAAAAAGGAGAACAAGCCAAGGGCAGAACAGCTCGTATCAAAGATCACGGACAGACACAGGCAGCTTGCAAGACAGACGGTCAAAAAATCCGACGTGCGCAAGAAACTGCTTGCAAGGCTCGACGAGGACTTTGCAGAGCTTGTCGCGCTAATCGACGGGATGATACTGCTCGGTGAAGTGACCCAGAGATCCATGGACTATCTCATCTCGTTTGGAGAGCGGCTGTCCATAAGCCTCGTCTCGTCTGCAATCAATGACTCGGGCAAAAAGTCCGTCCCGCTTACCGGCAAGGATGCGGGAATCGTAACTGACTCGAACTTTGGCCAGTCCATGCCGCTGATGGACACGACGAGACTAAAGGTCTCAAAGACCGTGGGCGCTCTGCTCTCTACTAAGACCATCCCCGTGGTGGGCGGGTTTGCGGGCGCCGACCAGCACGGGCACGTCACCACGTTTGGCAGGGGAGGCTCTGACTATTCTGCGACCATAATCGGCTCGTGCATAAAGGCAGACGAGATCTGGCTGATGAGCGACGTGGACGGACTCATGACTGCGGATCCAAAGATCGTGAAAAACGCCAAGCTGCTCCGGGAGGTGTCATACGTGGAGGCAGTAGAGATGGCGCTGTTCGGGGCAAAGCAGATTCATCCGCGCACATTCGAGCCCCTCCTGACAAAAAAGATCCCGATGAAGATAAAAAACTCCTTTAACACGGAAAACGAGGGGACGCTGGTGACTGCATCCGTCTCCCAGTCCTCCAAGAACACGGTAAAGTGCGTCAGCAGCGTCAAGAACAACGGGCTTATCGACATACAGGGGGGCAGCATGGTGGGCACCCCGGGCACGGCAGGCAGGATATTTGCAACCCTGGCAAGGGCAGGAATCAACGTGATGATGATATCGCAAAACCCCTCTGAATCAAGCATTACGATCGTGGTAAAGAACGCCGATCTTGACAGGGCGGTAAGCGCGCTAGAGATGGAGCTGCTCGGAAAGATAATCAAAAAGCTAGACATTACCACAAACGTGGCCATAATAGCCCTGATAGGCTCGGGGATGCGGGGCACGGTCGGGGTGGCCTCGAGGGTGTTTGGAGCAGTCGAAAAGCACGGGGTCAACGTATCGATGATCACCCAGGGATCCTCCGAGCTCAATCTGGCGTTTGTCGTGAAAAATTCCGACACCGGCGCGGCAGTCAGGGCGCTGCATGATGCCTTTGAGCTTGACAAGATAAACTAAAGTCATTTAAGGGTACGCGACAAACCAAGCCTGTGAGAAATCTCATCACAGTCCTGATCATTATAGTTGTCGCGGTAGGATTGGGAGCTGCGTCCGTGTCAGACCAGTTTGCAGACGCGGGATCCAGAAAAAAGATTCACTTTACACAGACCATAACATCCTCCCAGGATCCGGGGCGGAGCGGGGGGCAGATGGCGCTGATCCTCCCCCCAAACGAGGGGGCTCTCTATGACGGCTCTATTACGTATGCCGCAAGCGGGCCGGTCCAGCTTGTCGTGCTGCACGAGCTAGGCGACAGTGATGCGGGCGGCCAGCCAGTCTGGACAGCTGATGGCAAAAAACGCTATGCGATATCGCTGTTTGGCGCAGCAGCATCCGGCTCCCTCGAGTTTACGGGAGCCGCCCTTGCGCTGAGCTCAGACGCGGGGGAATTCACTACTACTGTGAGCGTCGACGCATGGACCCGGGGGCAGCCGGCCAGGATACTGGTGCAAGAGACGGAACCAGTCGAGCCGGTATCACTTTTGGCGCGTGCAAACGTGCCTGCAACCATTCCGATGCACCGGGGAATCCACGAGGGCGGCGAGGTACTGTATGTAATCACTGACGGCAGCAATGAAGAGTACGCCCAGGATCTCTCGTGGAGGCAGGAATGGAACGTCGAGCTTGCAGAGGTGCTTGCAGATGCGCCAGCTGATGCTGTGCAAAAGCTGTTCCTGTTCAAAAACGGAATAGAGGGGGACGGAGTCTACGGGTTCCAAGACGACTTGTTCTCTGTCAAGCCCGGACAGGACCGGTACAGCGCGCTCAGCAGCGTAACAGAGGTGACATGGAAGACCGGTCAGAAGGAGATCGTCTTCGAGTCTGCAGCAGACGTGATTGCCGCAGAGAAGGGGGGCAGGGTCAGCTTTGAGGAGACGGGAGTGGTGCTCAACGCGCCGCAGATCGTCTGGCCGGGAGGGCAGATGCAGGTGCGCCCGGATATGAACATCACAGACGACATGCCGTACGACGGGGGACAGGTAACAGAGATCGACTCTGATGGGATGACCGTGACGTTTGTAGCCCACAGGGGATGGGGGCCGGACGGGCGAACCATATACTATATCGTTACCGATGCAACGCCCCCAAGGACTGCAGAGACTATGGGAGTGGCCGCATCCCCTGCATCTGCCGGACTTGTAGCTCACCAGGCAGCAGTCGATCTCTTCCAGTTCAAGAACGGAATCCGTGGGCCGGGCCCGCTCGGATTCCAGGCGGGCATTGCCGCAGCAGCGCTAGGCGATAAAAACTACAGCCCGATGTGGCGGATACACATAGTGGAATGGGACGATCCCGGGTCGGCGCGGATACTTGAGACGCGGGCAGACATTGACGCGTTTCAAGCAGATGACGCCGTATCAGTCAGCATTGCGCGGCCTACAAACGCCGACCACATTGTCAACTGCCCGTTCATAGATCCGTTCCAATAGTAAGAAATCAGGCGTGGGTCAACATTTAATGATCAGCCGGATCGCCCGTGGCTACAAAACGCTTAAATGCTAATACTCCATATTAGACGTATGAGACTGCGAAACCTAGCAATCGTTGCCATAGTGGCCGCATCTGTCGCTGTAGTACTCGGACTCAGTCAAGCGTCCGCTTTGTACTGCATCATACCGGCAGGTGGAGAGATCGATTTCTCAAGATGCTCAACCCCATGATTCTTTCTTAAGGATCATGTCTTGAGATCTTTAGACGTTTCCCTAGAATTTTTCTATTTTTTTAAACAGCACATCCGTGCGCCTGATCTTGCACAAGTTTTTGGCAGAGGATGTAATGTTTGAGCTGTTTTAGCGTCTCGTTCTCCAACTGCAATTATCCCGTCCTTGTTGCCTAGCAATTGCATCTCCAACATGGTGGCCTGCTGTTTTTTATTCTCGGATATGATCTTGTCTACCTTGTCACGCAGGATCTTTACTTCCGGGTAGGTCGATGCGAGGCCTTTTGGATCATTATTTTTGGATCCTGATGATCATCAGATGTTGACCCATGCCTGACCCGACCCCTATTTCCAAGTGCTAAACGGATAAATTACTTGGCACGGTATCCGTTTTGAAATTGGCAGGCAAGCTCTACATAGTCGGCGTCGGGCCGGGACACCATGACCACATGACGTTCCGGGCAAAGGAGGTCATAGCAGAAAGCGACACGATAGTGGGGTATGAGACCTATGTCAACCTGGTGCGGGACCTCATCGGGGAAAAGACCGTGTATCGCTATGCGATGACGCAGGAGGTGGAGAGGGCGCGGCAGTGCATCGAGCTTGCAGAGTCCGGAAAGACCGTCTCGCTGGTATCAAGCGGGGATCCCGGGATATACGGGATGGCAGGACTCATCTATGAGACGCTTGCAGAGGGGGGATGGAATCCAAAGGACGGCCTTCCAGTGGAGATAGTCCCGGGAGTGTCTGCGCTAAACTCATGCGCCTCGATAATCGGCTCGCCCCTGATGACGGACTTTGCGGTACTCAGCATGAGCGACCTGCTTGTGCCGTGGGAGATAATCGAAAAGAGGGTCGAGGCGGCGGCAAGCGGCGACTTTGTCATGGTGATCTACAATCCTGCCAGCAAGAAGAGGGTGCGCCAGCTGCAGGATGCAAGGAAGATACTTCTGAAATACAGGCGGCCCGGCACGCCGGTCGCGATAATAAAGGGGGCGTTCCGGGAGTCTGAGACCGTAGTGATGACGGATCTAGAGCACCTGCCTGACCACTCTGAGAAGCTCGGCATGATAAGCACCGTGATAATAGGCAACTCTTCTACATACACCTACAAGGATCTGATGATAAACCCGCGCGGCTACAAGTCAAAGTACAACCTCGAGGCGGCTGAGAGCTAGCAGCTCTTCTTTATTGCCGCATCAATATCCCCGTCAAGCCTCAGCTTGTCGCGTATCGGGGCGATGACATCCACAAGGCACTCGCCCACGGCCTGCTTTAGATCCCCCGGATGCAGCCTTTTTTGCGCATAGTCCTTCTCTAGGCGCGCATACTCAGAGTACGATATGTTCCCCCCGAACTTTTCAGGCCTTTCCACGTTCATCCCGCCGGATCCGCGGAATATCATGGTCCTCGCAATCTCTAGCACCGGGTTGTCCTGGACTGCCCCCTCCTCGCACCACGCCTTGCCTATCTTTTTGCGTATCGCGTCATCCGTATCGTGCATAAAGATGCCAGAGTTTGAATCCGACTTGCTCATCTTTCCCGGCTGCGAGTCAGCAGCAGGCCTTGAGAGGCCTGGAAGCAGCTTGTGATGTATAGCTACTGGGACCTTCCACTTTACCTTTGGAAACACCTCCCTTGCCAGCATGTGTATCTTTCTCTGATCCATCCCGGCATGGACTATGTCTACGTCCAGGGCGTGAATGTCTGCTGCCTGCATGGGGGGGTACAGCAGCTTTGCCAGCCCTATCTTCTTGTCGTCTTCAGAGCGCCCCATGATTGTAAGCGTGCGCATTGTCCTTGCAAGGGACATGTGCCTTGTAATCTCCACAAACTCGGACCAGTATCCGGGATTCTCCCGGTACAGATCCGATCCCATGACTATGCGTGCCTCAGGGCACACGAGCCTGAATGCGTCCCGATAGTACTCTGACACCTTTGAGATCACGTCCGGGTTCCCGCCAAGCTTGTCGTTGATCAGCGTGTGCCAGTCTGCAAGAAATATGGTACAGTCGATCCCGGCGCTTGCAAAGTCGTTTATCTTGAATCCCGTGCTTATCAGGCTGCCAAGGTGCAAAAAACCAGAGATCTCAAGGCCGATATAGTGCTTTGGCGACTGGTTTGTCTTGAACAGCTCCACGAGCTCGTCGCGCGTGACAACCTCCTGCGTGGGAGACCTCTCTACCAGATCCACCTTTTCTAGCACGTCCAAATCAAAACACCGTCTGCATGAACGCCTATAAAGTTATTCTGCGCGCTCATTCTGCCTGTCCAGACTCTTTCTCGGCTTTACACTCAGGTAAAACGCGTGACTGCTGATGATAAATGCCGCCAGAAACATCTTTGTTGCAAAGATCAGGTTCCACGGCCTGTCCGGATCCGGGTATGCGACATACAGCATGTCGATATCTGGCACCATCCCGTCGACTGTCCCCGCGACTATCTGGGCGTGCAGTACGACGAAATTATATATCACCTCGTACATCGTGATGACTGCAAACCCCAGCAGCATCAGCTGGAGCAGGGCCATCCGCGTTCCGACCACCTTGTTTCCCGCAGTCCTCTTCCAGCCGATCCGGGTGACGCAGTACCAGCCGATTATGCTGGAGAAAAATATCCAGGTGGAGACCCTTGCAAAGTTCTCAAACGGTATGACGGTGTTGTGTATTGCCTCGCCCATCACGTAAAAGCCGTTCTCAAGCCATTCTGCCATGGAGACGTACACGCCAAATATCAGCGAGGCCACCATGATGAATCCGCAGAGATAAAAGATGTACAGGTACACCCTGTAGATTGCATCCGTCTTCTCAAGGTGCCGAGGCCTCATTATGCCGATTGCCAGATCCTGAAATATAAAAATTCACGCATTGGGATTTATAGACTGGCTTCCAAGCAATGGCGTTGAAAATTGCAATAAACGGGCCCCAGACAGGCAGAGAGGAGATCTCCGCCTCCTCTGTGCTGCGGGACGGCGTGCTTTCGCTGCCGGTTCATCCCGGAGTGACTGCCAGCGGCATAAGATACATTGCTAGGGCGGTGCGTGGCTCGCTGTGAATGCGCTAGGAGAGGCACTAGGGGAGATATGCGCGGCAGTCCTACCCGTGCCTGAAAAGCTCTACCATGGGAACCAGGGCTCGCACGTGGCAGTGTGCACGCTATCTAGCATGAAGCTGCTTGGGATGATCGGCTGCTCGAAGATAATGGACAATGTCTGCGTTGCAGGCAGGCTGCTCTCTGAGAACAAGGGAATTGACTCTATCATCGAGTATGTGAGCACGGGCAGCGTCAACACCATAGTGGTGTGCGGCATGGATGTCATGGGGCACAGGGCCGGTCACTCGCTATTCAAGCTTTACAAAAACGGCACGGACGAGGACGGCAGGATTGCCGGCTCTGAATCCCCGGATCCGTACCTTGCCTCCCCCGCGCACAAGATAGATTACTTTAGGTTAAATGTCACGCTAGTCGACATGATGGGTGAGACGGACCTTGGGAAGATCCACAAAGTCAGTAGCCGTCTGTCTGCCTCTTGCAGTTGATCTCATTTTTGCGCCTGTACTCTTTTATTATGTCCTCTGGCGCAAGATCCAGCTCTATTGACGCCTGAATTACAAAGTGCCATATGTCTATCAGCTCCTCCCTTGCCTCTTTTTTGTCAAACTCTGTGGGGGTCTTCCACCACTTCCAGTTCGTAGTTCTCTGCAGCTCGACTGCCTCGTGCACTATCGCAGTGGCGAGCGCAGAGACTCTCTCCTCTGCTCCTCCGGGATACCTGTTTGAATCCACCATGCCTGCCAGCTTTTTTTGCAGCTCAAACATCGCCTCCAGCCTGTCTTCTGGCGCCTTTTGTGACAACGACACAAATTCAAGATCTTTACTTTAAATTTCTTTTCAGAATCTGATCATCTTCTCATACGTCCTGAGCCGGCCTGCAATGTCCCGCCTGCGTACATCAAACAGCCTGTCAAGCCCGTATCCCTCGACTGCAAACGATCCCAGTATGTTGCCGTATGCCACCGCCTTTTTGATCACGGGCATGCTGGTGGATCTCTTGCTTGCCATGTACCCGATCATCGCGCCTGCAAACGAGTCGCCTGCCCCGGTGGGATCCACCACATCCTCAAGGGAGAACCCCGGCGACGGAAATATCATGTCATCATAAAACAAGAGCGAGCCGTGCTCGGCCTTTTTAATCACCACGAACCTTGCACCCCACCCCATTATCTTTTTTGCACACTTTATCAGATTGAACTCTTTTGTGAGCAGTCTTGCCTCCTCGTCGTTTATCACCACCGCATCTACTGATTTTATCATCTTTATAACGGACTGCCGCTTTGTAGAGATCCAAAAGTCTATCGTATCGCACATGGAGAACTTTATCCTGTCAAACTCTTTGAGCAGCCTGATGTTCTGATCCGGATCGTTGTTTGCAAGGTATACGAATTCGGCCCTTCGATAGTCGTCTGGCACGGCCGGCTTGAAGTCTGCCAATACGTTGAGCTCCACCTTTACAGTCGACCTGCTGTCCAGAGTCCTGCTGTATCTTCCATCGTACCGGAACGTCCTGCCGTCCTTGACTGTCAGCCCGCGCAGGTCCACCTTTTTAGAGAGCATGTCCAGGTATTTTTTTGGAAAGTCCCTGCCAGTCACTGCTATCAGCCCTGTTTCCACAAAGTTGCTTGCTGCAATGGATGCAAAGATTGCCGCGCCTCCGAGCACGTTTCTTACCGTCTTTTTCGGAGTTCTAATCGTATCAAGCGAGGCGGAGCCAAACACAGCCAGCATTCAACAGGTGGTCAGTTCTGATGTATAAATTCCCTCGCCTGCTCTTCTGTGGGCTGGTGTACAAACGGAACCTTGATGGTTGCAAAAAGAATGTCGTACTCCGTAGTCCCCGAGATCTTGACATTCCTGGACTCCCCCGAATCCGAATCCGTCTCAAACGTGCCGCTGGCATGAACGCTTCCCAGCGGAGGCAGCGTAAATGGCTCAAGATGGCCGCTTCCCACAGTCCGTCCGTCTGCGATGATCTCAAACTTGGTCTGGCCGGCAGTCAGTAATAGCAGCGAGGGATTCTCAAACTCTAGCACAATGTCGTATCTTGAGCGTTCCCCGTACTCGTCTAGCAGCTCGCTCTGGGCTATGTTTACCTGAATCTGGGTTGCAGAGGCATACTGGGTATACCCAAAGGCTACCATGCCTGCCACAAAGAGGGCCACGAGACCCACCTTTCTGGAGCGTTCCATGAATGCCTGTCTACAAAACGCCATTTTAACCCCGGAGGGAAAAAATCCGAATAAATTGTGTAAAAGTTTTAATCTAATCTCTAACCTCATTAGAGCTAACAAAATAAATCAAAACCGGGAGGTGGATTCAAGGGACTTTTACGTTGATAACCAGACCATAGGCGAGGTAATAGAGGGCATCTCCGGCCACCTGCCTGAAGGCAGCGCCAGGATGGTATACGGGTCAAAATCTGCAAAAGTCGCAGGCGATGCATACGGTCTGGGAGGCCTGGATGATGCAGAGGCATTCGAGCCAGAGTTTGCCGACCCAAAGCATATCGACCCCAGCGAGTTGAGATCAAAGCTGCGGATTCTGGAGACGAGCAGTTTTTTTGACAGGCCGCATACGGTCACAGAGACCGTCGAGCAGCTCCGGGAGTATGGCTGGGCTGCAAGCCCGCTAGATGTATCAAAGGAGCTGGCAAGGATGGCATCAAACAGGGAGATTGTGAGAAATTCAGCAGAGAATCTGACCCACTATGTCCGGCAGCCTCTAGCTAGCTAGCATGGCCGCATTTTTCACAGTCAGAAAACGTCTCCCCCTCTAGATGATCAAAGTGCGTGTTGCAGTCATTGCAGGTGTGGTGCATGTCAAAGTATCCGTCCTCCTCGGTCCTGCCAGTCCTGTGGGACTCTAGGTCGGCGCTCTTGCAGTTTATGCAGCGGCATCCACATTCGATCTTCATTGCCCGACAGCGTATTATAGCGGCGCCGCATATACAAACCATTGGAAGAAAGTGACGTGCCGCCGGAGATTGACGAGCACCTCAAGCTGTTTGGAAAGGAGCCGTGGGAGGTGGACTATGGGGAAAAATGCCCCTTATGCGAGACCCGGATTGACGAGTACGGCCTTTGCTCGTGCGGCTCTAGTGGAAGCTGAGCCTTCTCAAAAGCGGGTACGCAAGCACCGCCATGAATCCTGCTATCAGCGGGGCAAAGACTGAAAATTCCGGGATTACCGTGGTTCCTATGATCGTGACCCTTCCGGGCGCATCGGGTTTTGCGGTGATTCCCACACGCGTCTCGCTGATGTCGTATCCGCTAAACACCACCTTGCTGCCGTTGTGCAGCATTATGTACGGCTTGCCTAGCAGCTCAGTATCAAAGACTGCGATGACATACGTGTCCGCGTCATCTACATCAAAGCTGATGCTCCTTTCGGGCTGGTTGAACTCGAAATTTTCCACCCCTGCAAGCGTCCTGATCTCCACCGGAAACTCCCTGTTCTCCCAGCTTGCAACATGCATACTTTTTGGAGCATCGACCATGTATTCCAGAACCATCTGGCATCCGTGGCATGCAAACCTCTTGTCGGTCTTTGTGTACAGCGGCTTTCCGTTGATAAATGCAAGCTCTGCATCATCTGGTACCGTAAATACCACCGTGTCCGTATACAAAAAGTCCAGAGTCCAGACACCATCTACAAGCCTTGCATAGTCTTGCAGCTCGTACTCGACTAGTACCACCCCCCTGTCTGCAGGGATCACCGCGCCCGTGGCATCCATGCTGACTATCTCGCCTCCAAGACCGTCTGTGATCCGCAGATTATGCGCTGGCGCCCCCACAAACTCCAAGCCCGTCGGCTCTGTAGAGCTCGTGATGCGGTGCTTTACGCTTGCGTCTCCCTCCGAGTCAATCACTACCTCGATGCGCTCCTGCTCTGCACCTGGCAGCTCTTGCGCCGCCCCCTGTGGAATGACTGCCACAAGGCAGCCTATGGCAAGTATGGCAAAAATTTCCGGTCTCATTTATTCCACTGTTACACGAACCATCTGGGTCTTTTCCAGGGGGCAGTCGTTCCCATCCCTTTTGAGACTGACAATCTTGTCTGCCACGTCCATGCCCTCTGTCACCTCGCCAAACACGGTATATTCCCTGTCTAGGAACGTGCTGTCGCTAGTCACTATGAAAAACTGCGAGCCTGCACTGTCCGGATCCTGGGATCTGGCCATGGAAACCATGCCTCTCAGGTGGGATTTTGAGCTAAATTCGGCCTTTATGGTGTATCCGGGACCCCCCATTCCCCAGGTGTCCTTGCTGCCTGCCTTTGTGTTGGGGTCGCCCCCCTGAATCATGAATCCGGGAATGACCCTGTGAAACAGGGTTCCGTCATAGAATCCCTCCCTGGCCAGCTTTTCAAAGTTTCGTACGGTCTCTGGTGCCAGTTCGGGCGCAAGTTTAAAAGTAATACTGCCCAGTCTGACATATCAGCATAAGAGTCTTTTGTGAACGGCATCTTTAAAATTTTTATAGTTGTTCTGCCATTTTGAAAAATTTACAACCGGCGTTGCGTTTTTCGCTGATAAATTTATGATTGAATACTGCTCTATGATCTTTACACTTATGAACTTTTTTCACAGCCCTGATCCGGGATCCTGCAAGTTATAGTGTTATATAGAACTGATAAAGTGTAACCTTGTTGAATCGCACAAACCAGAGCTCGGTGATCAAAGAAGCGATTAATTCTTATCTAGACAAGGGGATTACTGACAAGCAGGACAT
>RHFB01000082.1 GCA_003724285.1 Nitrosopumilus sp. H13
GCGGCTTTACAAACCCCCCCTCGACTGATTCGGGCGGGGGTATCTTTTTTGATCTTCCCAGGCCTATGGTGGTGATAATCACGGAGGAGAGTATGATAAAGAAGATGAGCTGCGGATAGGCCTCTGCGTTTGGCAGTCCCAGGGTGATGGGGTATGTTGCAAGGACTGCTGCCGCCAGGCCCCTTGGAATCATCGAGTTTGTCACGGCCTTGTCCAGCTTGGAGAACCGCTTTGTCATGATGGCCCTGCCGGCCATCCGCCTTCCCACGTATACTGCTATCGTGATCAGGACCCCAAATATCATGTACTCGTTCTGCCCAAAGCTTGCAAGCAGCCCCACAAACACGAAAAAGAACGATCTTACAAGAAACGTAAGCTGGTTGTGCGTCGGATCGTCCGTCTCTATCTTTGGCATCTTGAATTTCAACACCTTGGCGAGGTGCGCCTTGTTTCCAAGCATCAGGCCAAACACCAGCGCAGTAAGGGCGCCCGACTCGCCAAACGAGTTTGCCAGAAAGAACAGTACAAACAGGATTCCAAGCGTGAGCATGTATGCGTGCTGGGCGTTGCCAAGCTTTGTGGTGATGTACATCCAGGGAATGCCGACTCCGAACCCGAGAACCAGTCCCACCATTACCGCCTTTCCAAGCGTAGCCTGCAGCGTCTGAAGGTCAAACTGGCCTGCAAGTACCGCCTCAAACAGTATGAACGCGACGATTGTTGCCAGGATGTCGGTAAGCGCCGACTCGAAGCTGAGCATGGACTTTGTCTCTTCTGATATCTTGATGTTTCTGACCAGGCCAAAGACGATTGCAGAGCTGCTTCCCCCCACTATCGAGCCCAGCAGAATGCTCTCAAGCCACGTCCATCCGAGCGCATAGTGGGCGCCCGCTGCAATCATTGCGACGGATATGACAAACCCGACTGTGGCCAGGGTCACTGAAAAATGGGCAGTCTTTACCACGTGCTTGATGTCAAGGTTCAGGCCCCCGTCAAACATGATTATGATCAGCGCAAGCGCGGCAAAGTACGGCACCACCTGGATTACGGCCTCTGGCTGTATCACGCCAAGCAGCGGCCCGATGACCACCCCGAGTATCATCAAAAACGCCACATCTGGAATGCCCGTCTTTTTAAAAAACGCCTCGCCTGCCACCCCCAGAAACACCACGACTCCTGCGGCAAGCAGTACCACGTGGGCCGGGGCAATCAGGCCGTCAGAGGATGCCAGCGTGTCGACTGACATCTGCAGCTCTGCAATCTTGTCAAGAATCTGTCCCAGGCTGGGCAGACCCACGTCTGCCTGCCCTGCAAGCACGTTTAAGATTGAGAGTATGATGCCGTCCATTGACTGAGTCTACCGTCTCTGAATAAAAGTTAAACCGGGCTTGTTTAATAATTTCAGGCTCGGTGGTTTTTTTAGATACACATTAAATCCGCGCCCACCCTCCATACTCCATGAGCGCCACTGACGTGCTACGCGAGGACCACAGGCAGGCAAGGCGCCTGGAGGAGGTAGTCAAAAGGTGCTATGTGGCCCTGTATGACGGCCGGGACGTCCCGCTCTCTGACCTGGGCAGGATCTGTGTAATAATTGAAGAGTTTTTGGACGCAATCCACTACTCCCGGGAGGAGGACTCGTACTTTCCGTGCGTTGCAAGCTATGACCATCTAAAACAAGAGATACACAACCTGCTAGTAGAGCACGAGTTCTCCCGGAGGATATCCGTCCAGATAAGGAGGCATCTCAAAAGGTGGGAGGCAGGCGAGGATGCAAGGGAGCCAGTTGCCAGATATCTGAGAACATACAAGACATACCTTGAGGATCACATGCGCAAGGAGGATGATTTTTTTGACAAGGCAGAGTCGGTGGTGCTCTCAAAGGAGGAGGAGTCAGACATGTACGAACAGTTCAAGTCGGTCATGGCCGTCTCGAAAAAAACCGAGGACATGATACGGGAGATAGGGTATCTTGAGGGCAGGCCCTGGGCCAGACCCTGCAAATGAGATCCGATGAAACGACTCAGGGCGGGCAAGAGCCGTTTCCGGGATTATCTGGGAGACTCTTGCAAACACGGGCAGTCATGCATGGTCTTAAAAACAGGCGATCCAAACACATGTCATCGATTCCATGCTGCCGGGATCACGTACAAAAGAGTCCAATCTTTTTTATAATTCCCCTCCAATTTACTGTAATGCCAACCGGTGCATATGCCGTCATACTGTTAGCCCTAGTAACACTGTGGCTTGCAGGTGCCTCCGAGGCGCACGCCCTCTCCCCATACGCCCAGTTTGAATCAGGCATACCTCTAGAGGAGATACAGTGTACGGATGAAAAGGTGCTGTTGGAGTCGCCGCGTGGCACGCCTGCATGCGTCCGGGAGTCATCTGTGGAAAAGCTGGTGCAGCGCGGGTTTGTCCTAGTGCCGCAGATTGCAGACGAGACTAGGCCTGTAGACAAAACACCTATGACTGCAGACGATGTAGATGCAGACAAGATAAAGGAACCAATCCCACAACCTCAAAGCGATGTAAAGCCTGATGTCCAGACTGCAGACAAGGAACCAGTACTTACTACTCTGAAAGTGGCCTCTCCGGTAGCGTTTGTAGATGACGGCAGGGACTATGGCAAGGTCATCCAGAGACGACCATCTCCCGATCCATATTATGAAGATATTATGGCTCTCATGACTACCGATGGAGGAGGAATGGTAGTGGGTCAGTCAGGTGATGCAACCTTTTATTCTTCTGATCATGAAAAATATTCAATCAATCCCGAGGTCGGATTCTATACTGAAGACTGGATACCCACACACATACCAGACGGCTACAAATTATTGTATGGTGGTACATATTATGAGAATTATACTATAACCGTGACTGAATATGAGGAATACAGTGTATTTTTCAAGTTTGTACCTACCACCTTTGTGCTACATGAGGGTACAACTGATTATGATGTAAATACCTCCAAGGGCTTTCTCATCAATGTGATAAAAACGACTGCGCCTATAGATAAAACAGAGGACAAAATGAAAAGATACAAAGAACTATTCAGCAAGCCACCTGTCTGGTACGGCGGGTTTAGAGACATGGAACGTGAAGGAAAACCAGTCATTGCGTTTGAAGGAGGCAATGATGTCAACCCTTATAGAAGCTCTCTTTATTGGCAATTCGCAGATGACTCTTACCTGAATATCATCTCTGACTATCTGACACTTGATGAGATCATTCCCATCTTTGAGAGCATAAAGAATTGATACCTCTAGTTTTGATAATCATTGGAACTGTTGTGGCATTGGGCATATCCGCATTGCCTCCAGAGGCGTTTGGAGTTGGTAAACATGGGTGATCTAGATGGTAGGGAATTGGTGACGTGCCTTTGGATTACCGTTGATATGGTTCCCTAGAATCACTCTTTTCGGATCAAAGACATTCGTCTAGTTTGAGGCTGTTCTGGCTCCGCAGTCAAAAAATGCTTATATACTTTCATTACCATTCGTTGTACATGAGAGCACGAAACATTGTCATCATGGCATCTATAGTAGCAGGTGTCGTAGCTGTGGCAGGATTCAATGCGGCGTATGCCTGGTGCCTTCCATTTACCAGCAGAGTGTGCTGGTAGGTCTCCAGATTATGCAAGCCGATGGCTTGGATCACGACTAGAGTTTTTTATTAAAACCAGTTCATCCCTGTCGTGCGGCAAGCTCTTGCAAACACGGACAGTCATGCATGGTCTTAAAAACAGGCGATCCAAACACATGTCATCGACTCCATGCTGCCGGGATCACGTACAAAAGAGTCCAATCTTTTTTATAATTCCCCTCTAATTTACTGTAATGCCAACCGGTGCATACGCCCTCACACTGTTAGCCCTAACAACACTGTGGCTTGCAGGTGCCTCCGAGGCGTACGCCATCTCCCCATACGCCCAGTTTGAATCAGGCATACCTCTAGAGGAGATACAGTGTACGGATGAAAAGGTGCTGCTGGAGTCGCCGCGCGGCACGCCTGCATGCGTCCGGGAATCCTCCGTGGAAAAGCTGGTACAGCGCGGGTTTGTCCTGGTGCCACAAATCACAGACGAGGCCAGACCTGTGGATAAAAAACCTATGACTGCAGACGATGTAGATGCAGACAAGATAAAGGAACCAATCCCACAACCTCAAAACGATGCAAAGCCTGATGTCCAGACTGCAGACAAGACACAAGAATCCACAGTCCTACAGGAATCCCAAAACGATGCAAAGCCTGATGTCCAGACTACAGACAAGGAACTCGTGCTTACGACTCTGAAAGTGGCATCTCCGGTAGAGTTTGTTGATGACGGCAGAGAATATGATCGAGTTTTTCAGAGAAGGCCGGCTCCCGAGCCATTTTATGAAGATGTTATGGCTATCATGACGACCGAGGGAGGAGGAAT
>RHFB01000083.1 GCA_003724285.1 Nitrosopumilus sp. H13
CTGAGGGAGACGCAGGTCTCCTCGTACGTCAAAAACGACATTCCCATGATCGTGTGCGTCAGAAAGGACGTCGTTTCGCTGATATCAAGCATGGGATAGCTGCCGGTGCGCAGCTGACAGTTCTTGCCGTTGCGCGCGGGACGCCCCGTGGATCTGATCTCTATAGCAGATCAGCTCAGGATATCCGGTACAGGCCTGCAATGACTGCAGGTGCAATCGATCAGGCTCGCGCGTGCCTGTAATGATTTAATGTTAGCACTCCCATGAACGGTTGACATAAATGGTAAGATCGGCGCACGTTACATATTGAACTACAACAGGCTCGGCAAGACTGACATCAAGGTCTCTGAGATCGGATTTGGCGCGTGGGCGATAGCACTTGACTGGTGGGGCAAAAAGATAGAAGAAGACGAGGCAAAAAGAATGCTCAAAAAGGCCTACGATCTGGGTATTAACTTTTTTGAGACAGGCGACATGTACGGCAAGGGAAAGAGCGAGCGGCTGATCGGCGAGGTGTTTGAAGGCATGAGGGACGAGGTGGTGATATCCACAAAGTACGGGTATGACTTTGAGGGGGTAGACCAGATAGGGCACAGCGAGCTGCCGCAAAAGTTTGATGCAGAGTTTACAAAAAAAGCACTCAAAAACAGCCTGGAGAGGCTGCGCACGGACCGCCTTGACATGTACGGACTGCACAATCCAAAGCTCGCCCACATAAGGGATGACTCGATATTTGATGTGCTAGACGGGTTTGTCTCTGACGAGGTGATAACCACGTACCAGGTGGCGCTAGGGCCTGCAATAGGATGGACGCAGGAGGGCATGGAGGCAATGGAGAGGCAGAATCTTGGCGCAGTCCAGACAGTATACAACATACTAGAGCAGACCCCAGGAAACGAGCTTATGAAAAAGGCTGAAGAGAGAAACGTCGGGGTATTGGTAAGGGTTCCAGAGGCGTCTGGGATACTGACTGGCAAGGTAAACGCGGACACAAAGATAGACGAAAAGGATCACCGCTCAGTCAGAAAAGGCGAGTGGATAAAGGCATCACTGAAAAAGGTAGAGCAGCTGCGGCCCATTGCAGAGAGAAACGGGCTGGGCATCACAGAGCTTGCAATAAAGTTCATCACGACAAAAAAGGGCTTTGCATCCGTGTTTCCCACGATGATAAGCGAGGAGGAGATTGCAGACTATTCTGCAATGTCTGAAGGCAGGTACATCTCCGCATCAGACATGGCAGAGATAGAAGAGCTGTACAACACGTGGCCGGCATACGAGCTAAAGGCGACGCCGCAGGCAGGCTAGCAATGGAGCCGGACTCCAGAGCAATGCTGGACGTAATAGAGAGGCTCATGCTTGCCAGGATAGGCGAGTACGACAGATGGAAGACGATTATAAAAAAACTCCAAGACGGGAGGCTGCTTGATGCAGAGGAGACCGGATACTATGCCGGCATCACAAGGATATACGGCGATCCCGGGATGGTCGGGAGAAACAGGACATACCACACCAGGCTCTCAGAAGATGATCCAAAGCCCCCGTGCCAGTCATGCAGCGGCGAGTCGTCATACTATTGCAGCATGAACGACCAGTACTTTTGCACGGTCCACGTGGTGGGCCACGACGAGAACGAGTCCTAGGCGGGAACCTTTAGGGTAAATGAGCCCTCTGCAAAGTACTCGACGCGCGTCTTTTTGAACTCGCGGGAGCTAAAGAGAATGTTATAGTCATCCACGCCAATCTGCCTCTGGATTGAGCCTGCCATCTCTTTTGCCTCGTCTTGCGTCTTGCAGTGGATCATCGAGAATACGTTGTACGGCCAGTCAGGATACGTGGGCCTCTCATAGCAGTGGCTCACCTGCGGGAACGAGCCGAGCATCTTGCCCACTTCTGAGATGCGCCCCTCTGGAACCTTCCATACGATCATTCCGTTTGCCATAAAGCCTGCCTGCCTGTGCCGCAGTATTGCGGCAAACCTGCGCATCACTCCTATCTCCTCGTAGTGTTTCAGCCTTGCAAACATCTCGTCTTGTGTCATGCCGAGACACGATGCCGCACGGGCAAACGGCTCGTCTGTTATTTCCAGGTCCTTTTGCAGCTGGCGGACAAACTCCTTGTCCTCCTCGTCAGGGACAAACTCTACGTTCTTGACGTCCTTTTTTGCCTCTGAGGGCAGTACCTCGTGCTTTTTGTCCTCTACCATGTCAAGCTTTACGCCGATCTTGAAGAGCTGCAAAGTCGGCAGCATCCGCGTGCTTTTGATTCCCTCAAGCGCGTTAAACTTTGCAAGCTCTGCCTCGAGGTCAGAGCCGGGCGGAACTGCCAGCGTAAACCACAGATTGAACTTGTGATTGCGCTCATAGTTGTGGCTCACCCCCGGATGGAGGTTTATCTGGCCTGCGACATGCTCCAGCCTGTCCGGCGCTATCTCCATTGCAACAAGCGAGCTCGTGTATCCGAGCCGCCTTGTGTCAAAGATGGCGCTCAGCTGCCGCAGCACCCCCTCATCCTTTAGGCGGAGCATCCTCTCCTTGACTGCATCAGAAGTCGTGTTGAATTTTTTGGCAATCGCATCAAAGGGCCTGACAACCAGGGGAAATGTCCACTGAATCTCGTTGAGTAGCTCGCGATCTGCCTCGTCCATCATCACAAGGCCCGTACATTCAATTAAAAATGTAGCTCGAGCCAGCCGGCATCCGAATGGCACGTCTAATACATAAATAGAAAATCCCAGCCCTCACAATCAATGATAATAGACCTGAACCTTGCGGGCAAAAGGGCGGTAATAGTCGGCGGCGGGGCCGAGGCTCAAAAGAGGGTTCGCTCGCTGCTCGGACAGGGATGCGACATAACTGTAATTACTGACTCTGCCGATCCCGGGATCAAAAGGCTGGCAGGGGCAAAAAAGATAATTCTGAAAAAAAGCAGGGTTACAGATGCCGGATTCATCTCTGATGTGAATCCTGACATACTCATTGCTGCAACCAGTGACGGACAGCTCAACAAAAAGATAGCAAGCGCCGCGAGGCGGCGCAAGATACTTGCATACAGGGCAGACAGTTCAGAGGACAGCGACTTTGCAAACCCGGCCACAATAAGCATCGGGGGCGTGGTCCAGATAGCCATATTCACGGGGGGGCGCAGTCCCGCCATGTCAAAAAAGATAAGGGCAAAGTCAGAAAAAGTACTCCGAGGGATAATCACCAAAGAAGACATTGCCAGAATCAGGGTGCAAGAATCCGCAAGAAAGATCGCAAGGGATGCCATACCGTCCCAAAAGGAGAGGAGAAGATACCTGGGCAGGGTGATGGCAGACGCGGGGATTGATCAGTTAATAAAAGACGGGCAGCTCAGAAAAGCTCAGAGACGTGCCGCTGTGATGCTAGAGGACTGGAGATGAGCCCGGGTATAATTAATGCACGGGTGACGTTTCGCAACTCGCCCATACATGTGCTAGAGCAGTTTACGATAAGGGACGTCAGTAATGCGTACTCGCAGTTCAAAAAGCACTCCGGACTAGAAGAGTGCGTCATAATCCAGACGTGCAACAGGATAGAGCTGTTTGCAAGGTCGGCATCATACAGTCAGGACAGGATCAAAAAGACGTGGGCCTCGCTTGCAGGACTAGAGGAGGATTCCTTTGATGGGAACGTAGAGTTCGAAGAGGGCCGCGAGGCGTTTTACCACCTGCTAAAGCTAGTGTCCGGGCTTGACTCGATGGTGCTAGGAGAAGAGCAGATACTCGGGCAGATAAAGAACTCGATTACGTCTGCCCGAGAGATCAAGGCGTCAGGAAGCCACCTCAACACGCTCTTTGACAAGGCAATCAGGATAGGGACCCGCATCAGAAACTCAAGCGGGATAGGCAGGGGTGGCATCTCTGTCGGCTCGATGGCAGTAAAGCTTGCAGAAGAAAACATTGACGAGCTAAAGACAAAAAAAGTTCTGCTGATCGGGACCGGCGAGGTTTCCACGCTGGTGGCAAAGTCCCTGCAAAAAAGGGGCTATGCCTTTGACGTGACAAGCAGGACCATCTCCAGATCGCAGGCATTCTGCGAGGCGATGGGAGGGGGCCCGGTCAGGTTTGAAGACGTGCTGTCCGGGTTTGAGAACTATGACGTGCTGTTTGTGGCCACCACCGCCCCGTATTTTCTTGTGACCCACGAGAGGATTACAGAGGCGATGAGAAAAAAGGGCGGCATGATGATACTGGATCTCTCAAACCCGAGGACAGTCGATGAGCGCGTGGCGACAATAGGCGGCGTAAAGCTGATGAACCTAGACCAGATAGCAGAGATGGTCGAAAAGAACATGAAGGCACGCAAAAACAAGGTCAAAACCATTGAAAATATAATTGGCGAGGAGGTGGGGGTGCTAGAGGC
>RHFB01000085.1 GCA_003724285.1 Nitrosopumilus sp. H13
CTGCCGGTATGCAATGTATGAGAGCGTCTTGAGTGTCGCGTTTGGAAGCAGCGGCCTTGACGCGTATCTCTTGACCTTGGCGCTGTGCTCTGGCTTTATCTGAAAGACGTACGAGCCGTCTGGAAGCATGACTATCTCTATTGCCACAAATGCGGACTTTGTCTTTTTGACTACCGTATCTAGCAGCTCTTGGGTTTTAGTCCGGGATTCCGTGCCTGACGCCCTGATTATCTCCTCTATCTTCAGGGGCCTGCCTGCCGCGTACAGCGCCGCCTCGATTCTGGCAGTCGCCTCTGCCTTGTCCTCGATTCTGGCCAATTATGCCCCCTCGATTCTTGTAATCAGGATGTCGTCTCCTGACTGGGCCAGATCCACCTTTTCATCCTTGGCAAGAAAGAGCGCGGCAAAAAAGCACCGGATAGAGTCAAGCTCGTCAAGGTCGGCAATTATGTCCCGAAGCATCCCAGACCCCCTTGCAAATATCTTTCTCATGATCAGTTCCCCGTACTTTTCGATCTCGCTCTCAAAGGTGAAATACTTGTTAAAATCGGGGGGCGCAGACGGCTCTATGTACAGATTTCTCCTGCTAGTCTTTGGGTTTGCAATCGCGCCGATCAGGTTCTGCAGCAGCTCAAGCAGGTCGTCAAGCGACACGGGATACGTCGACTCGTGCCTGAACGGTATGTCTACAAGCTGTATGTTGACATCGGTCCTCTGATGCATGGGTTTTTTCTCCATTGCGGCCTTTTGCAGCGCAAAGATGCTCTCTACTTTCATCCTGTAAATCAGGGACGAGGAGAGCGCGGCCATTCCCGCAACCTTTAGATCCTTTTTGTCCTTTTTCTCGAGTATTCTTATCAGCAAGTCGAGTATTTGTATGAGGTCAATGTCCCATACGTCCTTTTTTGCAACAGATGACGGACTGAACAGGATGTTTACCGGCTCCTGCGATATCCCCTCCGGCTCGCTCATATGCAGAATTCGGCCGTACTCAATAATATCTAGGGGCTCTATTTTTTTCTCACATCCTGTCAACTCTTATATTGTTATGGCAGGGGACAAGACCGTATGAAATCCGCCCGGATCACCGGTCCAAACGAGCCGCTTGCAATAGGCGAGTCAGAGACTCCAAAGCCGCGCGGCGAACAGGTGCTGATCCGGGTAAGTTCGGTGGGCGTATGCCACAGCGACTTGCATCTGTGGGAGGGCGGCTATGATCTAGGCGACGGGGAATTTATGAAGGTGACAGACAGGGGGGTAAAGTACCCAGTCACCCCCGGACACGAGATTGCAGGAGTGGTCGAGGAGACCGGGGATGCAGTCACGGGCGTCTCACGAGGGGATGCGGTGCTGGTGTTCCCGTGGATCGGCTGCAAAGAGTGCCCCGGATGCCTCGCAAAAAATGAGAATCTCTGCGATGCCCCGCGCTCTATGGGAATATTTCAAGACGGCGGGTATTCCGAGTACGTGCTGGTTCCAAGCTACCGGTATCTGGCGGATCTGGGAGGAGTAGATCCCGACTCTGCAACTTCGCTTGCATGCTCTGGACTGACTGCGTACAACGCAGTCAAAAAGGCAAACGCCGGCTCGCCGGAGTTTCTGGTGATAGTGGGGGCAGGCGGCCTGGGACTGATGGGGATACAGCTGGCAAAGGCAGTGACAAAGGCAAAGATAGTGTGCGTGGACAATGATCCTAAAAAATTCGACATGGCAAAAGAGATGGGGGCAGATTATGTGGTGAATACGGGGGCCAAGGACGCGGATCCGGTCCGGGAGATAATCGCCATCTGCGGAGGCAAGGGCGCAGACAGCGTAATCGACTTTGTAAACGCGCCGCCCACGGTAAAGACGGCGCTGGCCGTGCTCAGAAAGAGGGGAAACCTGGTACTGGTGGGGCTGTTTGGGGGCTCCCTTGAGATCTCCCTTGTCACCATTCCGCTAAAGTCAGTCACAATCCAGGGGGCATATACTGGCAGCTATTCGGACATGAAGGAGCTAATAGAGCTTGCAAAAAAGGGCGTCATCAAACCGGTCATCTCAAAGAGGTATGCGCTTATTGATGCAAACAAGGCGCTCACTGATCTGAGGGAGCGCAAGATAATCGGGCGCGCAGTAATCAACCCCTAGTCGGCGATCCATCCGGTCTCTGCAATGCCCGCGTCTTCTGGCTCGCAGACCCCTGTCGCATACCTCCAGATCTTTCCGTTCCCGGGGTTCATACCTGCCTTTATCCTTGCAAGCGCCTCGATCTCAGAGTCGAGGTTGCCGTCTGCATGGCCGCATTCCTTGCAAAACCTGCACTTTGAATCAAGCTCGACTGGCTCGGACTCGATAAGGGGATACGCCCTGCATGCAAGGGGCCTGTCGCCGTATATCCTGCACGGATGTCCGCCGTGCGGGGACTTTGCGCCGCTAGACGTGTCAAGAAACGGGCACGTGTTGCCGTTTTGCTCTGTTCCCATCAGCTGGTATGCAAGCACGTCTGGTTTCGAGCTGCCGTCTGACACGCCAATTCTGGGCAGTATTGTCACCTTGATGCCGGCAGAATCGGCAAGGGACCTGACTGCGTCCCTCTCGCTGGCAAGCAGCAGCACCCCCACCTTTCCAAACCGCTTGCTTGGATAGTACTCCCTTTCCACACAGCACTTCGAGCACTCCTCGACGCATTCAAACTCCACAGTTGTGCTGTCACGCCGCCGATAAAATCTCTTGCGCCTGTTTTTTTGACCTCACAAGTTATATTCATTGCATCCAAAGGCAGGCACATGGGAAAGCGCCAGGTAAAAAACGAGAGCGCCCTCAAGGAGATACGCCTGCCAGAGGAAGGCGAGCTGTTCGGCAGGGTTCTCAAGATGCTCGGGGGAGAAAACGTGATGATAAAGTGCGCCGACAACATTACTAGGCGGGGCCGTATACGCGGCAAGCTAAAGAGGCGGGTCTGGATCCGGGACAACGACATTGTGATCATAGCCCCGTGGGATTTCAAGGAAAACGAGAGGGGGGACATTGTGTGGAGGTTTACCCTGCCCCAGGTCACGTGGCTAAAGGAGAACAACCACATCCCAAGGGACTTTTAATACGCCTGACATATGCTGTAACTTAATATATGAAGCAATCTGCCCCTGATCAAATGGAACAAGGCACCGTAAAGTGGTTCAACCGCACCAAGGGCTTTGGCTTTATCGAGCGAGATGATGGAGACGATCTGTTTGTCCACAAGACAGACGTTGAAGGGTTCATCAACGAGGGAGACAAGGTCGAGTTCGAGGTCGGCGAGGGAAGAAAAGGCCCTGCCGCACAAAAGGTCAAAAAATGCGAATAAAAGTAGGATTCTTTAAGTTTTCTCTATCTTTTTGTTACTGACATAGCGTAAGCTCGGGAGGGCTTGATTGTGGTCCCAAGCGAAGGAATTGAACCTTCGACAACCCGGTCTCTGTATGCCTGATATGCTGTTTTTTGCGCCAGCCAGGGCCGACAACTACAGCCAGGAGCTCTACCAGGCTGAGCTAGCTTGGGACAACAAGGCGGGGATTCACACCATTAAAAAACCATAGCTGCACGGCCAGCGACCTCTATAAGCATAAATACTCTGACAAGTTTTTTGAGTCTGATGTCAAAGCTGCAGCTGTCCCACTCTGGGTATGTCTGCGCCCCGTACCTGCATACCCACGAGTCAGTCGAGCTAAAGGAGTTCTGGATCGCCTCTAGGAACATCAGCAACCTCTACTTTGTCACCGGCACGTTCTCAAGCGAGAGCAAGCCGTACTTTTCTGACTCGACAAACCACTATCTGCTTGCAAAGTTCGTCGACGGGGCCGTGACTTGCCGGGATCTCTCAAAGCACAACCAGGAAAAGACGTCCTTTGTCTTCAACGTGCGAGACGACTTGTTCTCAAGGGAGGTTCCCGGGGAGACCAACTTTGTATCCGTATACTATGTCGAGTACGGCGAGGACAGGGAGGATCTCCAAGAGATAGCAAACCTGCTGGTAAAGCGCGAAAAGGTCTCGCGCGCAGGGCTGGGCAACGTAAAGACGTTTTGCACCACGCCCTCAAAGTTCGAGTTTCCGTACGCGGAAAACATCGTGGTAATAGAGGTGGCAAGTGAAAAGAGCTACCAGAGCGTCAAAAAGTACTGCGAGCAGACGCGCCGCGACGTCAACAGAAAAGGTCTTACAATGACCAACCTGATGAGTCTCTCGATTCTTGATCAGCTAAAGTAGAAAGGTTAAATATTCGTGCAAAAGATGTTTTTTCATGAGCAAGCCCTCT
>RHFB01000028.1 GCA_003724285.1 Nitrosopumilus sp. H13
TCTCCTCGATGTTCTTTAGCAGCACCTTGCGCTTGTCATCAAGTATCTTTTGCACCATGACTGCCACCTGGCTTGACTTTTTGTACTTGAACAGCTCGATCTTTGTAGCTGCTACGTTCTGGCCAAAAGACATGTCATTTCCCCTTGTAGTACTGGTCTATGTACTTGTCCTTTATCTTTGTGATCTCGCTTTTCGGAAGCTTGGAGACAATGTTCCACAGTATTTCGAGCGTCTCCTCGATGAACTCGTTCTCAAAGGTGTCTCCCACATCCATGTATTTCAAGTCGATCTCAGTCAGCCCGGCCTTGCCGACTATTCCCGCAAGCGCGCGCACCTCTTGCGCGCGCGAGTACGCGTCATACACCTGGTTTGATACCTCGCTGTGATCTTCCCTGGTGCTGCCCTCGCCGATCCCGTCCTTCATCAGCCTGCTCAGGCTCATCAGTATGTTGATTGGCGGGTACACGCCCTTTCTGAACAGATCCCTTCCGAGCACCACCTGTCCCTCTGTAATGTACCCGGTAAGATCCGGTATAGGGTGGGTGATGTCGTCTGATGGCATTGAGAGTATCGGCACCTGCGTCACGCTTCCCTTGCGGCCGTTGAGCTTGCCTGCCCGCTCGTACACTGTAGAGAGGTCCGTGTAGAGGTATCCCGGATATCCCTTTCGTCCTGGCACCTCTTCGCGCGCCGCGCTGATCTCGCGGAGGGCCTCTGCATAGTTTGTCATGTCAGTCAGTATCACCAGCACGTGCATTCCAAGCTCAAATGCAAGATACTCTGCAACAGTTAGCGCCACCCTCGGCGTGATTATCCTCTCTATTGCCGGGTCGTCTGCCGTGTTCAAAAACAGCACGGATCTCTTGAGCGCCCCCGACTCTTCAAGGCTCCTTCTAAAGTACTCTGCCTCGCTGTACTGCACGCCGATTGCCGCAAACACCACCGCAAAGTCATCGCCCGTACCCACGACGCTTGCCTGCCTTGCAATCTGGGCCGCAAGCAGGTTGTGCGACATGCCAGAGCCTGAAAAGATTGGCAGTTTTTGCCCCCGGACCAGCGTCATCATGCCGTCAATGACTGACACGCCTGTCTGGATAAAGTCCTTGGGATACTCGCGCTGCTCTGGATTCATCGGCTCGCCGTTAATGTCTATGAACTTGTCTGCAATCGGATCCGGCAGCCCGTCCTTTGGCCTGCCGAGCCCGTCAAAGACCCTTCCTAGCACCTCTTTTGAGACGGGCATCTCCATTACCTTGCCTACAAATTTTGCATTGGTGCCAGATATTGACAGGCCGGTCGTGCCCTCAAAGACCTGGACTATTGCCTTGCCGTTTCCAACCTCCAACACCTTGCCGAGCCGCTTCTCCCCGTCGGTGGTCTCCACCTCTACGAGCTCGTCAAACGCGGCGTTTTCAACCTCGTCAACAATTACCAGGGGTCCCTTTATCTCTGCAATCTTGCTGTACTGTATCCCGCCCATCAGCCTGACACCTTTATCCCGGTTACCGCCTTGAACTCTTCGTGCATGTCAGACTCTAGCTTTTCAAGCTTTGGCATCTCGTCGTCTTTGATGTCCATCCTGGCCTTTAGCAGGGCAGAGACTATCGAGAGCCCCCGAATATCTGCAAGCGACGCGCCCTCCTTGAGCGCCTGCTGGCCCCTGTTGTAGAATCCCACCAAGAGCTTTAGCAGCCTGTACTGCTTTTCGGGGCTGCAGTAGGTATCCACGTCATCAAACGAGTTCTGCTGGAGCAGCCCTATCTTTATCATTCTTGCAACATCTAGGATCATCTTTTCCTCATCAGGCAGCGCCTCTGGCCCGAGCAGTCTTACTATCTCCTTTAGCGTGTCCTCGCGCTGGAGCACCCTGTACGCGTCGCTTCTCAGATCAAGCCAGTCCTCGCCGATGTTCTTGCCCCACCATTCTGCAATGTCTGCAAGGTATCCAGAGTAGCTGCTCATCCAGTTGATGGACGGATAGTGCCTCGAGTAGGCAAGCTTTGCATCAAGCGCCCAGAACGTCTTGATGAACCTCATGGTATGCGTGGTTACCGGCTCTGTAAAGTCGCCGCCTGACGGGGAGACTGCGCCAACAAGCGTCACGGAGCCGTCGCGGTCAGGACTCCCGGATGCGCGGACGCGCCCTGCCCTCTCGTAAAACTCTGCAAGACGCGATGCCAGATATGACGGGTATCCCTCCTCTGCCGGCATCTCCTCGAGCCTGCCGCTCATCTCCCTGAGCGCCTCGGCCCACCTGCTAGTAGAGTCCGCTACAAGGACCACGTCCTTGCCCATGTCTCGATAGTACTCTGCAATTGTGACGCCGGTGTAGATGCTTGCCTCCCTTGCAGCCACGGGCATGTTGCTGGTGTTTGCAACCAGGACGGTCCTGTCCATGAGGGGCTTGCCGCTGCGCGGATCCTTTAGGTGCGGGAATTCCACCAGCACCTCTGTCATCTCGTTTCCGCGCTCGCCGCATCCGATGTATACTACTACCTGCGAGTCTGCCCACTTTGCGATCTGGTGCAGTGTTACGGTCTTGCCTGTTCCAAACGCTCCTGGAATCGAGCCCGTGCCGCCCTTTGCAATCGGAAAGAACGTGTCAATTACGCGCTGGCCGGTGAGCAGCGGGACAGTAGGGTCGTGCCTGTTCTTGTACGGGCGCGGCTTTCGTACCGGCCACCTGTGGTACATCTTTACCGGGTCTGCGCCCTCTACTGTGGCAATCTCCTCTTCTAGATCATAGTCGCCTTCCGGGACAATCTTTGATATCTTGCCGCCCTTGTGGTCTGGCGGAAGCATGATCGGGTGGTCGATGAGATCCGTCTCTTGGACGGATCCTACAATGTCGCCTGCTGCAACCTCGTCGCCCGTACTCACAGACGGTATAAAGTGGTATTTTTTCGTCATGTCCACGGGAGTGGTAACTATGCCCCTTCCGATAAAAGAGCCAGACACTTTTGAGAGCTCGCGCAGTGGTCTCTGAATCCCGTCATAGAGCTGCCCGATGATTCCAGGACCTAGCAACACGCTGAGCGGGTTTCCCGTGCCTATCACTGGCTCGCCTGGCTTTAGTCCGCTTGTTGACTCGTATACCTGGATGAACGCCACATCACCTGTAAGCCTGATCACCTCGCCTACCAGCTTTGAATCTCCGACGGTAACTGTCTCGTACATTTTTGCATCTGCCATGCCGTCTGCCCTTACTGCTGGCCCGCTTACCCAAACAATTCTGCCTCGAGCCGCCACTATATCCCTACTCCGAATTTTGATGCAATCTCTTTCCTAATTAAAGGCTTTATTCGCCCGATCCGCGCATCAATGGTGTTATCAAACGCCATCGAGCCGTCCTTTGACTTTGCAATAATGCCGCCAAGACACTCGATGTTCTCCTTGGACATTTGCGCGCCCGGAAATTTCGAGAGCGCCGACTTTACCATGTCGCGCGACTTTTTGTTAGTCGATACCACCACCTCCGTGGTGCCAAGCGTCTTTGTGGCCTCGTCTAGCAGGGATCCCATCAGGGCAGAGTGGTCCTCTGCCGCTATCTTTGCGAGCGCGTCTGCAAAGACCCTATTCACTGCATCCTCGAGTGCCATCAGTTCCTTGTTTCTGGCGGCAAGATCTGCCCCGCCTACCAGCTGCTTTTCTATCTTGTCTGCCTCTTTGCGCCCGTCTGCGAGTATCCTGTCGTACTCGAGCTCGAGTCCTGCGACTGAGGCATCGAGGGTCTTTTTACACTCTTCGCCAGAGCCGGCCAGCTCAGAAAGCAGCGAGTCCTCGGTTTTTGAGATGACCGTGTCTATGGCCTGTTCCAGCTCGGGATTCGGTGCCAATATTCGGGGCACGCTTGTCAATGGATTTTAATGTTTGGAACAATTGCAGACAAAACGAATCTGCGATCCGACTCGGAAAGGTATTATAATGTATTGGAAAACGTCAGAAATGTGACCGTTGCAGAGCTACTGATGGGCAGCGTCATACTGCCAAGATCAGAGTCTCCAAAGGCCATATCCCGCCTTACAGAGTTTGAGTGGTTCCACAAGAGGGAGACAGAAGACGAGCTGGTCACGCCGGAGATAGACGACTTGCTGTTGAGGGCGCAAAAGACGCACCAGTATGTGGAGGAGGTCATAAAGGGGCTCGGAATCCCGCTGCGCGTGGGAATCATGGAGATCCTCTTCAAGGGGACCGTAATCAAAAAGAAGGATTATGATGTTGGCGAGATAGAAGACCTGGTTGCAGACATTGAAAAGACGCCCGAGTCAGTCTCAAATGCGGCAAGGCTGCTCGAGGAAAAGGGCACCGTGGACCGCACGCTTGCAGAGTACCAGGCAGCTGCTGACGCCCTTCGCGTCGTATCAAAGCTGGGGATGGATATCGGAGGCATGGGGGCGATGAGGCGCTTTTATGCAAACCTGTTCGTGATAGAGACGGCAGACTGGACAGAGATAGAGAAATCCCTTGATGGCGCCGCGTCCTTCAAGTACGAGCTCGAGTCAAAGACAAAGTCGGCAGTCGTGATAATTTCAGACATTGAGGATTCAGAGCGGGTGCTCAAGACGATGCGGGCGCTCAACTACAACCCGTTTACAATACCGGGGGATCTCCCGCAGGTTCCGAGCGAGGCGTACTCTGCTGCAGAGGCAAAGGCAAAGGAGCTTGCAGGGAGGCAAAAGTCGCTGGCAAAGGAGCTTGCAGGAATCGCAAAGAGCACGAGGCGCGAGATACTTGCAATGCACGAGAATGCGCTTGTGGCAAAAGAAGTGCTAGAGACGCTCCGCAAGCCCGGCGGCACAAAGAATTTTGCGGTGATCCAGGGGTACATTCCAAAAAAGATGGAGAAAAAGTTCAAGCAGGCGACTGACCAGTGGACGTCCATAACAGAAGAGGTGACAGACCCAGAGGCGTTAAAGAGCATGCCGGTATACCTTGATAATCCAAGGTGGGTCAGGACTTACGAGGTCATAACTCAGAGCCAGGGGATTCCAAGGAGGGGCGAGTACGACCCGACGTGGATGATCTCGCTGATGTGGCCCATATTTTACGGCCTCATGTTTGCAGATCTGGGGCACGGGCTGCTACTAATGGGGCTGGGACTGCTCTTCAAGTTCAAGGGGCAGGGATCCCTTGCAAGGTGGGGGATGCTGCTTGGCATGTCTGGGGCCGCAGGGGCAATTGCAGGCGTGTTTCAGGGGGAGATATTCGGGTTCCATCTGGAGCACTTTGCAGGATTCGAGGCGCTATTGCACGAGGGCGGACCGCTTCACTCGATATCGTGGCTTGTCGGAGCCATTACCGTGGCAGAGCTCACATTTGACCAGGTGATACTGATTCTAAAGGTGTCCATATTTCTCGGAGTGATACACCTGGCATGGGCGTTTATCCTCCGCATAAGAAACTGCTGGAAGGCAGGCGAGCGCGACGCGATGATCTTTGAGGCGATTCCAGGCTCTGGATACGACGTGATAAACATGTACTCGAGGGTGCATGCAGAGGCGGTCCCGTGGGTTACTGTACTAGTCGGCGAGTGGGCAGTCGTGTGGCTGGTGATCCGGGTGTCAGTGGTGATGGTGATTGCCTGCGTAATAATGATGATAATTGGCGGAATAAAGCACAACAGAAAGCATCCGGATTCTGGAGGTGACATGGTCAGCGTGATAATGGAGGTCTTTTTGGGCAAGATAATAGAATGCCTGGCGCATACCATAAGCTATGCGCGGATAGGGATAATGCTGCTTGTGCATGCCGCGCTGCTGTTGACGGTGAACAGCGCGTACAAGTCCATGGGAGGGCTTGACTCGCCGGCAGCCCTGGTGCTGATCGTCGGCGGACAGATAGGAATCATGATGATCGAGGGGCTGATCGTATACATACAGTCGCTGAGGCTGCACCTGTACGAGTTCTTTACAAAGTGGTATGACGGCGGCTCGCAGCCGTTCAAGCAGCTGGTGCCGGAGATGGTGTACAACACGTACTCGTGGAAGGGGAAGAAATAGCATGTCAAGGGAGTCGATAATAACTGCCATACCTGCGGTGATAATGCTGGTCTTTGCCGCATACGGCGTCTCGGTAATCAGTCCCTAGATACGGGCAGGTCTAGGTTTCCCCATTCCCCCCAGGAGCCAAGGTATACGCGGACGTTTTCAAATCCCGCCTTTTTCAGGGCAAGGTATGCGTTTGCGGCGCGGTATGCTCCCTGGCAGTATGTAACTATCTTTGCATCCTTGCGGAATTTGTAGAGATCCTGGAGTTCCGAGTCCGGCTTGAGGGTGCCGTCAGGATTCAAGTTGAGGCTCCAGTCAATGTTTATGGCTCCCGGAATGTGGCCTGCCCTGGCAGCCCTGACCGTGGTTCCGTCGTACTCGGCACCGGTCCTTGCATCGATTATGACCAGCTCGTCGAGGTTGTCCCGTACGTGTTCATACCCCGCGATGATCCCGGGATCCGGGTTGCCTGAAAATTTGGCGGGGCAGGACGGGTTTGTCCCGGACTCGACTGCAAGCCCCTCTGCCTGCCATTTTTTCATGCCGCCATCAAGCATTGACGCGTCCGGGTGGGACAGGTACCGCGACATCCAGACTCCCCGGGCCGCAAGCATCCCCGATACGTCGTCATAAAATACGACCCGGTTCTTCTCTGAGACGCCTGCAAAGGAGAGTACCATGGCTGCCTGCCTCCCAAAGCCGCGGATTCCCTCCGGGGTCGTGTCTGCCCAGTGGAATGCAAACAGGTCCAGATTGACTGATCCCGGGATGTGGGCCTGAGAGTAGTCCTTGTACGAGCGCGCGTCGATTATCACCAGCCCCGGATCGCCGAGCATGCCGTGCAGTTTGTCAGCCGATATCAGCATGACCCTATTGTAGTGCGCGCGCCTAAATTTGTATTCAAAAAATAAAAAGAAAATGGATGTGCTTTTCTATTCGTTGACGTATGCTCGTTCTCCGTGCTGGGCCAAATCAATGCCAATCTCCTCTTCTTTCGGAGTGACTCTGATTCCGCCAGGCCACACGGCGTCCATCACCTTGAAGATCACAATCGTGACACTAAACGCGTATGCAACTGATATTGCAGCGGCGATTATGCTGATTGCCTGCTGTTCCATCCCCTCTGGCGTGCCAGTCCACGCACCAATACCGTCGCCGGTATCCCAAATGTGCGGACTTGCAAGCGTGCCAGTCAAGATTGCACCTGTCAGACCGCCAATCCCGTGTACTCCCCATACATCGAGTGCGTCGTCCCACTTGCGTGCGTTCTTGAATGCTATTGCAGCATAGCAGACTGTTCCAGCGGCAATACCGATTATGATTGCAGCCATTGGACCTACCCAGCCGGATGCCGGTGTAATTGCTACCAGCCCAGCTACTGCCCCTGATGCGGCTCCTATGACGCTTGGTTTTCCTGTATGTGCCCATGACATAAGGACCCAAGTGACTACGGCCATACCAGTTGCGGTATTGGTGACAGTCCATGCGCTCACGGTAATGCCATCCACCTGTACTTCGCTTCCTGCATTGAAACCAAACCAACCAAACCATAGTATCGAAGCACCGAGTACTACGAATGGTATGTTGTGTGGTTCCATTGGCACCTTGCCATATCCGAGGCGTCTGCCAAGGACTAGGGCTCCTGCCAATGCAGCGAATCCAGATGAAATGTGTACAACAGTACCACCAGCAAAGTCTAGTGCGTAGTTTGGCGAGAGATCCGGATCAAGATCCAGTGCACCTCCTCCTATGAAGCCGCCTCCCCAGACCCAGTGTGCTATCGGGTCATATACGAAGGTACCCCATATGAGGACGAATATGACAATTGCGCTGAATTTGATTCTATCAACCAGTCCACCAATGATGAGGGCCGGTGTGATGATTGCAAACGTTCCTTGGAACATTGCAAAGAGCTGGTGAGGCACTGTACCTGGCCAGTCTTGGCTGCAAATTTCCTCGTCGATCATTGCGTTCATCTGATAGGCTGCTGCCCATGTGTCACCACAAGGACCTACTTCGCCTAACGGGGCGTATGGAGAGACTTGGTTAAAGCCTGCATAGTCCAAACCGCCCATGAACTGGTTTGCATCACCTTCAGCACTGCTGAATGCTAGTGAGTATCCCCACAGGACCCACTGTACAGACATTAGACCCATAACCATCAGGGTCATGCCCAGTACGTTGACGACGTTCTTTGATCTGGCTAGACCGCCATAAAAGAACGCGACGCCCGGAGTCATGAAGAGTACCATTGACGTGGCCATCAGCATCCATGCTGTATCACCTGTATCGATTCTACAGGGCAACATGTTGCCTTCGCCGTCGTCAAACCAGCACTCGGCGGGGTTTCCAGTGTAGATACCACTGGTCCCCATGACATATCCATCCATGCCATCCTCAACACTCTGTGCAAATGCTTGTGACATTGCACCAGATGCTGTAATGGTTACTGCTACCACAAGTAATAGAGCATACTTGTGATTTTTGGATTTCATTAGCCTTTCCAAAAGCGGATATTATATAAGGGTAGTAGACGTTTTCAGCGATCAGAAAGTAAATTGTTATATTTTGGTAGATTCTGATAGTATCACAGAACATGGAAATAAAGTCAGGTGTTTACGCATAAAGATGACCTCAAATGGCGGTCTGGCAATCTTTGATACATTCAAGACAGGCACGAACCTGACAGGAGAGGCTGGCAGACAGAGATCGATAATAGCCATACTTGCAGGCAAGACAGGTCCTGCAGAGAGAACCAGAACAGGAATTGCAAAAAAAATGGCAGGAGAACAAAAGACGCCCTGGAAGAACATCTATTCCGGGATATTCCGGGATATGGATGAGATTCTACTGCCGATGGGAATAGTAGAGGAGAATGGAAGACTGGCTCTCAAGCGGGGACCAAAGGCCCTGCAGGAGAAGGGCATTCCGTACTATCACCTGACCAGAAAGGGAATGGTGGCAGCTCTTGCAATACCAGAGACGGAGAACAGGGCAGAGCTGCTGGCAGACTTTTTTGCAGATGCAGAACCTGAAGAGAAGGAGCACGAGGGAGTCCTGACTGATCTTGCAGAGGCCTGTCCGGGATTTACATATCTGATATTTGAGACGTATGTAAAGGCGTTTTGTGAGGGGCAGATAGACGAACTGGTGCCGTTTGATCCCGCAAAGATTAGCGGCATTCATGACGAGTTTTTGAGGATTCAAAGGGAGATGCTGGAGGGGTTCCTCTCGCTTCCAAAGCAGGACAGGGACAAGGCAGTCAAATTTCTCAAGATGATAACCGGATAGTATGATCCCGGGATGGTCGGATCCGGACAGATTCTCCTGAGATGGCAATTCCGTTATTTTTTACTATTTTTTCAACTCTGGAAATAGATCTGCGTACATTAATTTGAATTCATTATTGTTGGTTATTTCGGCAAGTTGGTAATTATGTTTGCTATAAAAATTAATCGTATTTTTAGTGAATAAAACAATGTATCTGCATCCTGCTTTTTCTGAAATAACACGAGCTAATCCATTACACCACATAAGTACATATTCTCCAAAACTCTGTTTTCGTAATTTTTTATCTATGCACAATTCAAGAATTATCAATGCAGGAAAAATGGGGCCATCACGTGTAGTAGGTCTTGCTTTTTGAAATATCTCGTTTTTGTTAATGCTAGATGTGGCAATCGTGACATAGCCTATAGTTTTTCGCTTATAAGAAACTACATAAGTTGTTCCTAGATGCGCGTCCTGATTTTTCAACGCCCTACTGTTAATAAAATGTTGTACTCCTTGAGGATCTTCTCTGTTGTTATCGGTGCAATCAATACATAATTTGTGACTGGGTTTTAATTTTGAAAATTTGAGTTCCTTCGGATCAATTAAAAATTTGGGTTGTTGGCGAGTCATAATGTTGGAAAATTCTAGTGGTTATTATTTTTTACTTTTTGATTTTTTTGGCTCGCAACTCTTGCGATAAAACTGCTCACATTTTTTGAAATAGGCAATCTCCTTCTTTGTGCCCTTTCGTTTTTGGTATTTTTCAAAGTCTCGGGCATTTTTACCTCTTAGTATAATCGGTTTTACCGGGTACATGACGCTTTTCTCCATGATGAATCTCACAGTATACGCTTTTTAAATTTAATTGATTTAGCGACTACAGAATTGGTCAGAGTCCCAGATATGGACATATGATGGACCCGGTTTTTTGCCATCATGCCTGACAAACATTAAAATCCGTTGCCAAGACGAGCCTGCTCATGGGCTCAAAGAACGTTTTTGCCTCTGTAAAGTCATACAGTAAGAGGGGCAAGCTGCTTTCCAGAGAAGACCTGCAGACCCTGGCAGAATCAAGGGATCTAGACGAGCTTATCACTAGGATAAAAAACACAGTATATGCCGATGCCGTCTCCGGGGTCGAAAAGCCCTACACCTCCCACGGAATCGAGTCTGCCCTCAGGGGCCATCTGGCAGGAGTCCACTATAACATTGCAAAGACCGCAGGAGGCGTCAAGATACTTGATGCGTACTATCTTCGGTTCATCATATCCAACCTAAAGCAGATCCTAAAGGGCAAGGCGCTTGGCAAGTCCCAGGAGGAGATCGAGGCCCACATAAACCTGCGCGCAGAGGAGCTTCTAAAGCAGCGCGACATTGTGGTAAAGGCGCTAGTCGCAAAAGACCTCGAGGAGGCAGTCGCAAGCCTCAGCCAGGCCGAGTTTGGCGACGAGGTTGCAAAGGCGGCGGTCCTGTATGCAGACAAGAAGAACCTGCAGATATTTGACACCTACTTTGACAAGATACTCTACACGCGCTTGGTAAAGGCGCTAAAGTCCGGCGGCACGGATGCCGCAAAGCTTGCGGCGATGGACGTGGACTTTTACAACATACTCAGCGTCATCCGCGGCAAGTTCTGGGGGTTAGACGAGCAGCAGATACAGGATCTGATCATAGTCCAGTCGCCGACTGCAAGGGAACTGCTTGGCAGGATGATCGTCGCCGGAACCATCCGGGACGCGTTTGGCGAGCTTGGAACCACAAAATACAAGGACATGATCCCCCAGTCAGAAAACGAGCTGGACGCGATTGCAGAGTTTGAGAGATCCTTTGAGATGACAATACACAGGGCCGCCCGGAGATCCTTTACAAAGATGCTCAGTCTTGTAACCACGGTCGGAATCACAAAGCTTACCGCATACGAGGTGAGAAACCTGGCCGCAATAGCCTATGCAGTAGAGCAAAAGATACCGACGGAGACTGTAATGTCAAAGCTCATACTAGAGGCAGAATAATCACGCACATGCCGTCCCAGAGAAAGCCAGTCGACGTGCTCACAAACAGGGTCAGCATAATCATGGCCGCAGTATTTGCCCTGCCCGCGCTGGCCATACTTTTGGGGATATACCATGTGACAGGCAGCATTCTTGCGGGGGCCATCCCGGGATTCGGAATCCATTTTGTCACGCTTGCCTTTTCTGGCAGGATCTCGGCATATCTTGACTCGAAAATGAATTAACCTATATTGATGATTCCCCAAGGCGCTGTGCCATGATGGGCGACCGGGATTTTCGCAGCATAATAAAAAACGCAGTGGGCGCGATAGGCAGGGAGATAAAGACGGACATTGACTCTGCAGACACAAAGACAATCCACCTCCAAGAGGCCACCCAGTGCATGAGGCGCTCCTACTATGACAGGACGGACTATATGGAGATAGAGAGACGCGGCTTTAACGAGCTGCTCTCCGGACTCTTGCGAAAGCTCGAGTATGGAAGCGAGCCAAAAGAGTATGCGACTGGCGACTCGAGGATCATAGGCCAGGCAGACATGGTAGTAGATGACTCTGTGCTTTTGTTCAGATCCTCGCCTGGCGATATGGAGAACCCGCTTGCCGGCGACATCTTGTACCTGAATGCATGCCTCTGGATATACGACAAGACTGACGGCATGATAGTCTACATCACCAACGACAGAAAGGAGACCACCTTTTCGCTTACGCGCGACAAAAAGATGTTCGAGGAGGTAATCAGGAGATCAAAGGTGCTAGGCGACATGCTAGAAAAAAAGAGAATCCCGATCATCGAGCCATCACCAGAGTGCTCTGACTGCCAGTACTATGAGCGGTGCTTTGTAAAGAGAAAGAACACAAAGCAGCTATCCCTTGCCAAGATGTTTGGCATGGAAAAAGAATAAAAAATATGAAAAATGGAATTTTTCTTATTCTAAGGGTTCTGGATGTCCCTTTCCACGAAGTGCAAAGCACACTACTGCTAGCGCGATTGCGACCCCCGCTGCTGAGCCAAATGCGGCCATTCCTGCTTCTGCCATTTGATAGAAACAGCACTCGGGGGCTTTTATAACTTTGGCAATAATTCTATTCTAAAAATAAAATATCATGATTTTACCATATCATGATACAATGCCTATTTCTCAAACACAAAGTGAAGCTCGTTCTCCTGACCGCTTATCACCGAACTCAGGTTGTAAAACACGTCGCCGGAGACCAGCCACGACGAGGTGCCATCCCCCAGACGCTCCCACAGCTCTGGCGTATTGCCCGTGTTCTTGAGGGTGATGGTATCCTTGAGCGTTATGGAGCCGCTGCCAAGCAGCGTGTAATAGTTGGAGCCAAACTCTATCATCCCCTGCGGCCTGCTGCCTATCTGGCCTCCGGAGATCTGCTCGGACTCGGAATAGCCGGTCTCGTACAGCTGATAGTCAAGCACCTGGACCCGCACCGCCCCGGGATTGGGGTTTTCTATATCAAAGGAGAGCAGTATGGTGGCGGATCTCTGAGAGATCTTTGTGACTTTGATGTCGCCTAGCTCCACCTGGATGGACTGGAATACGGCATTCCCCGGATCCCCCGGCTTGATTATCTCAGAGGGGCCTGCCAGTAGTAGTCCGAGTACCGCGGCAAGCGCCACCGCTGCCACGCCGACAAAGATTTTTGGGTTCACCACAGGTATGAGGCCAAGATGATTATTATACCATTGGGAACCACTAGTAGTCATGCAGTACTTTGAGGCGGTACAGGAGGGAAAGCGGCGCGCATCAGGATCCCAGATGAAGATGTTCCAGGCAGCCGGATTCGGGATGCTTACCCTCACCACCAAAAAGACCGGGGGCAAGTTCGAGCCGGTCGGAGAAGAAGAGCTTGCGGCAGTGATACAGTCGCCAGATGGGTACGTTGCGATAATTACCGATACAGACGGGTTTACAAAGGCCCAGTCAAAGGCCGTCTCAAAGGAGGAGGCAATGGCAATACTTGGCAAGCTTGCCGAGTCCGGGATGGACAGGTATCCGGGAGAAGAGATTCAGATATGGTCTGAGACGAGGCCTATTGTCCGGGACTAAAGACCAGTTCCGTCCCCACGTTGCCGCCCCTGATCGCCTTTTCAATGTTTTTCGGGGTGGCCTTTATTATCCTGGTCTTTATCTTTGAGCGCTCGATTATCTTCAGGGCCACAATGTCCATCAGGTCGTATCCGCCTGCCACCGAGTCCTCGTTGACTAGCATCCCCCTGAGGCTCCTCAGCTCGATGCGCCGGAACCTCTTTGCCTTTTTGAACCTGTTGGGATCCATGTCATATACGCCGTCCACGTCAGTCGCGTTGATGAACTGGTCTGCCTGGATCTTTTCTGCAATGAGGGCGGCAGTCCCGTTTGTGCTCTGTCCCGGATGCAGGCCGCCTGTCACCACCACGAGTCCGTCATCTACTGCGTGCCGTACCTCTTGGAGGGTCAGGGGCGGGTGCGAGTACGCCCTGTTTTTTAGCGCATAGATGAGCAGCTTTGCATTGAGCCTGGAGATCTCTATGCCGAGCTCATCAAGCGTGGACTCGTCTGCGCCCGACGAGCGCGCATGCGAGATATAGTGCCTGGCAATGCTGCCACCCCCGGCCACGATGACTGGCTGGCATATCCTGCTCATCCTTACTAGGAATGCCGCATAGTCCTTGAGCGTCTTTACGCTGTCCGTGCCAAAGACCCTGCCTGAAAGCTTGATGACTATCTTTTTTTTCATCTGGCGTCACCTATTACCGAATGGGCTGCAATTTCAACTTTATTTCTATGCTTTTGGTGCGTGTATACGCGCAGTATGTTCATGAATCCGGCAATTGCAGACACTATGGGTATTTCAGATATCGGCTGCTCGTGTGCTGTCTGCATGCCGTTTTTTCTGGAGATTAGAATCAGGGACTTTGACTCGCTTTTTGACGGCGCAAGGGGTATCGAGGGGGTCGCAGAGCTGTCCACAAATATGTCGTCTTCGGGGATGCCGGACTTTTTGGAGATCTCTGAGCGCATCTCGTCTGTGCTCTTTTTGTCGATCCTGTCGGTGGTATCCTCAAAGACGCACTTTAACAGCCTGCGGCCCTGATAGTCGCACGCAAGCTGCCTTGCCCTTTTCAGTCCGGGGGAGACAGAGGAGACCAGCTCGGATATCACGTATTCGTCTGCAAGCCTGACAAAGTCGTCAAAGTCGGTGGTGGCAAGCCCGAGCTCGTCGTCTGCTGAGCGCAGCGCCTCTATGAGCATCACCTCTGCTGCCCGGACTGTCTTGTGAAAGTACACGGCCTTGAACATCTGGTAGCGCGAGTGCATCATGGATTCAAAGGAGTGCTGGGCCGAGCGCTCTAGGCCGAGCCGCCCCTGATGCACGTCAAATGACTGGGTCATCCTCTTGTGGTCTATCCTTGCGTGCTCGGCTCCCGTAAAATAGCCGTCCCGGAGCAGGTAGTCCATAATGTCGGCGCTCAGCGCGCCGGAGACTATCTCGTTGAGATACAGGTACTTTGACTCGCCAAATGCCACCGATGCGACGAGTCTCTTGTCAAACCCGTTTTGTGAGAGTATGTCACCTATCTCCGAGTGCAGGATTATCTGCTTGCCAAACTCCTCGTGTGAGACCTTTTTGCCGCGCATGGCCTCCTCAAACGGATGGGAGAACGGTCCGTGCCCGATGTCATGGAGCAGCCCGGCAAGCCGGAGCGTCTCAAGTATGTCCGGGTCTAGTATGCCCTTTTCTTGCAGCGCCATCCCCGCCTGGCCTGCAATGTGCATCACGCCCAGCGAGTGCTCGAATCTCGAGTGCTGCGCGGCGGGATACGTGAGGTGTGCGCCCGACAGCTGCCTTATCCTTCTGAGCCTCTGAAACAGCGGGCTGTCAACTAGCGCGAGCTCGTGCTCGTGCACCCGCACAAAGTCGTGTATCGGGTCTATGATGTCAATGTATACCATCAGAGCCTCCCAAGGGACAGTTTCAATACCTTTTCATGGATATCTCGTACCGGCAGCGACGCGTCTATCACCTTCCAGCGCTTTTTTCTGGCAAGTCTTTTGTATGTGGCAGATATCTTTTTTGAGAATGCCACGTCCTGCTCGAATCTGTCCCGGCGGAACCTCTGCCTGCGGAATGACTCGCCTTGCTCCACATCAAGCAGTATTACCAGGTCGGCCCGCGGCAGGCCGGCATCCAGGTTCTCAAGCCACTTTTGATTCAGGCCGTTTGCCATGCCGTACACGATGTTTGACTGGTAGTAGCGGTTCATCACGAGTATAGAGTCCTTTTGATGCCTTTGTATCTCGCCGAGCTTCTCCCACCTGTTTGCTGCAAGCAGGCAGTGAATCAGCTGGGGGGCAAACTCGCGCCGGCCGGCAAGATATCTTTTGATCTCTCCTCCAACCGGCGTCGCATAGTCTGGAAAGTGGAACAGCTTTGTCTTGTGGCCGTGTTTTTTAAGAGCGCGTGCCAGCATTTTGGACTGGGTCAGCTTGCCCGCCTGGTCGCCGCCCTCTATTGCTATTATCAAGGTATCAAGACGGGGCCGTTGATTGATTAAAAATCTATGTAGCCGCCGATACCATATCAGAATTCGACTTTATAAAAAACCGCCGACCTAGAAATGGTCGGTAGTAATCAGATCACGAGCTGTGGTTCTGTCCAGCTCTTGTCAATTATGCGTAGAGGCGGTTTACGGAGGATTAGCGTAGCACTGCCAGTATGATCCCTGACAGAAGGCATCTGCTGCTCCGACTGCCGTGACAGCCAATGCTGCAACAGCAATTCCGACTAAAAACGCCACGTTTCGTAGTCTCATGGGTATTATGTGTAATACTGGTATATAATCACACCTATTAGGATCACTAGCGCATTGAGTTGATTTTGTGGTATTTGCCGGGTTTGGCCGGATTGGATCGCGAGCCTGCGGATTGAGCCGGCAGTCAGATCAGCCGTCCGATTCTGGAGATATGGATGATCAAGATTTATAACTAAAAATCTGGTACATAACGCAAAATGGGACTTGTCAAGGAGGTAGTAAGGGAGATTGGAAACCGCTCAAGGGAGTTCTACGAGTTCGTGCTTCCGCCGGTGGATATTCACCTAGAGGAGGGAGGCGTCCGCGTGATAATAGACATGCCGGGATTTGCAAAAGAGGACATAGAGCTGAATCTGTGCGGGGATGTACTGACTGTGCGGGCGCAAAGGGAGCCTGCAGATCCTGACACCATGGTTACAAACCAGAGGCCCGGCCGCATCGACAAGAAGATCAGGCTTCCCATGCAGGGACGTCCAGACGAGGAGAAGATCGAGTCTGCAAGGTATGCAGACGGCGTGCTGACCGTGACCATCCCGGTGGCAAGCGACGGCACCAGAATATCGATAGACTAGTGCCTTTTAAACAGCATGGAGGATGCCATTATTGCGCACGCGGCGACGATTCCGGCCGTGCCAAGCTCTACGTTTACAGGATACAGCAGCGCCGATCCCACAAATACCGCGGACGCAAAGATGCTGGCTCCAATCATCGCCCTTGGCTGCTGTCTTTTCATCCTGCCCTGGGACTCGTCTAACATGCTGCGCAGCTCCGGGCCCAGCCGCAGCGCCGCATCCAGCGACCTTGCAAACATGTCAAAGGAGATGCGCAGCTCCTCCACGTACGCCTTTGTCACGAGGTCCTCCTCCTGCAGGATGTTTTTTAGCACCCTGACAAACTTGAAATCGACGTCATGCGTCTTGTAGATTCCCTCGATTATGGTGGCCATCCGCATGTATAGGGCCAGGTTCTTTGGAAGTATGAACGGGAACCTGCTCATCGTCTGGTTTGCAAGTTCCATGAGGCTCTGCACCTCCATCTCGTCGGGCTTGTTCCCGTGCATCGCCCTAATTGAGAGCTCTATTCCCTTTTCGATTACGGTCCGGTTGTATCCGGGAGTCAGCATGCCTAGATTATCCATGGCGTTGACCACCCTGGCCGGGTTTTTCTCCACGAGCGCAAGGTACAGCCTGATCAGCCTGCTCCGGGTCTCGTCGTTTATGCGGCCGACCATCCCATAGTCGTACAGTATGAGCCTGCCGTCGTCGGTAATTGAGATGTTGCCCGGATGCGGGTCGGCGTGAAATATCGAGTGCTTGAGCAGCATGGTAAAAAAGACCTTGTGCACGTCTATTACCAGCTGCTCCCTGTCTATTCCCTGCCTGTCTAGCTCCTCCACATCAGTCACCTTGATCCCGGGAAGGTACTCCATGGTGAGGACGTTCTTGGAGGAGTGCTCATCAAGTACTGCAGGTATGATTACCCTGTCCGAGTCCTTCATCGCCTCTTTTATTTTTTTGAGGTTTTCAGACTCTGCGGCATAGTCCATCTCCTCGTCTATCGTCTCTGTAAACTGTGCAAGCATTGCCCGGGCAGAGTGGCGCAAGTTGGGATCAACGAACCGCAGCGCAAGCGGGAGCACCCTTTGCAGCACCTTGATGTCCTGCGCTACTATCTTTTCAATTCCGGGGCGCTTTACCTTTACCACCACCTGCTGGCCGGATACAGCCCCCTTGTACACCTGGCCAAGCGAGGCGCCGGAGATCGAGTCGGTATCAATGTGATCAAACCTTTCTTGTATGGAGCCGAGATCCCGCTCGATTATGGGCCTTACCTGCTCAAATGGAGCAGCAGGCACGCTGTCTTGCAGCTTTGCAAGCTCTGTCAGGTATGGCTGCGGCAGTATGTCTGCGCGTGACGAGAGCCACTGTCCCAGCTTTATGTAGACGGGGCCAAGCAGGATGAACGTGTTTAGCATCTTGCGCGCGCTTTTTTGAAACTGATCCGGGTCTATCTGGGATCTGTCCTGTTTGATCCACGTCCTTCTGTCCCTGCGGAGCGCAAGGATTGATGGAAGCAGTCTGAACAGCACCTGGATGGTCCGTAGCGCGGGCAAGGACTACAGCCTCTCCTTTAGCTTTTTTGATGCCAGATACCCCAGATATCCGGTGATTATAGACGAGATGATCCCGGATGCCACCGCCGCTTTTGGGTTCTTGGCTCTCTTTGCAGCCGTGTATCCTGCAAGGGCGCCGCATGCCATGCCGGCCAGCACTTCTTGCGCGTCAAAGATCAGGTGCTCGAGCGGCTTTTCCCTCGGGTCAAACATGTCCGTATGCACCAGAAACTCGTCATCATACTCCCTTATGTGCAAGTTGCCGTACCTGTACTGTCTGCGAGCCCCGTTCTTCTGCCCCAGTCTGGTCTCCCTTACCCACTCTGGCAGAAATTCGCGGATCTCCTTTGGGACTTTGATCTCGTCGTTTTTCACGATCGCAAGATGGGCAGGGAGTGCTTATAATCCTACGGTATGAGTACACTTTCTACGATCAGATTTTTAATCATAGTCATGCTAGATGTATGACTGATTGTGTTCTAAAACAATAATTTTGCGATCTATTTACCTAATGATCATGTTTATATTCATCAAACCACCTTAAAGAATATGGAAATGCAGATTTTACAGAATATTTCAGAAAGGCACCCTGTATGGAGAAACCATGTTTCACACCTTACTGTAGAATACAACAAAAAAATAATAGAACTGCCCGATTTTGCTGCAAACAAATCTGATTATGATAAATCACGTAGGTGTGGAACACCTCTAGAAACTAAAATATTCCAATTTCACATTCCTTTGAATCGGCGTACAAATATCAGAATGGAACAAAAACTCAGCAGTATTAGAACTGAATATGGAAAAATACTTGGCAGGTATTCTCCAGTTATTACAGATCTTAATTTTAATTGGGGTGAACATGTTTGGACTTCTGAAGAGCGTAATGTGGCATTGGAACTACAAGTTGAATTAGAAACATCCTTTCTATCTGATGTTATAGTGAATCGTAATATGGAAAGTATTGATATTTTTGAAGAACAGTTAGATAGTCTTGATGCGTTTAATGAAAATAGTATCAAGTGTCCTACAATTAGTTTACATACACCAAGCGATATGTTTGAACAACAACTAGATTTAATCATTAAAAGAAAATATCAAAGATTCAATGTTGAATGGGCGGGTATATTACAACATGATAGTTGGTTACTATTATCAAAAATCAAAGAGAAAAAAATATGGTGTAATTTAGTTGGTATTTTTAGACGGCAGGGCGAACAGAAATGGTCTAATTCAATGATCGGATTTGTAAATGGTTGTCATACTTGTGGGTTGGGATATCAGCATGTATTTGGAAATCAAAATAGACAACCTAGATCTTGGCGATTATCTGATGATGCATACCAGTATCAAGAGGTTGTCAGACAGCCTAATCAAGTCAACATGGCACCAGAAGAAGCCGATACACGTTCACATAATCTTCTCCATAATAAAATTACGGAGTCACAAAACTATATTGACAGACAGCGATTTTTTAGTGATTTTCTTCCTGAAGTGTTTGATTTAGATCGTTTACGACCTAATCAGTGATTACTGATCCTTATGTGTTGCGTAATGAATTTATTCTAAACAGATCTTGCAAAGTATGGTAAAGCCAGTCATAAGGTTTCTTGATGTCCCAAGGGATCCAATGGAGCAAACAACAATGAGCAGGATTGTAGACTGGGAAGAAGAAGGGGATCATCTGCTACAAATACTAAGGAAATATGAAGATGGATACAGAGAGAAAATATGTAGCCGATGTAATATGGAACAACAAGTTAAGAGAAAGTGTATCAAGATGCATATTAATGGTAAAATTCTTACATACTGCGATCATATGAGAAAGGCAAAATCTTCTAAATTTAAAAAAGAAATACATCATCACATGTTTTCACATCCAGTATTTTTTACACATAATATGCTTCGAAAAACCTAGAGTTCTTGTATGCGTGAATCATGACTCCTGCAGGCGCTCCCTTGTAAATATCACAAAGCTGATGCTAAATGCGGCAAGCATTGCAACTCCCGGGACATACGCATAGTTGAATCCCTCTGAATGGCCCGAGTCGAGGATAAGCGTGGCTGCAAGCAGTACCATTCCCACCACGGTCAGCTTGCGGTGTAGCTCCACAAGCACACACCCTATTCCAAGCTATATGAATTTAGAAAGACTGCGCCTTTTTGCGCCTGCGCTTCATATAGAACAATCCCCCCACCCCCACTACCAGCACCGGGATGATCAGTATGCCCAG
>RHFB01000088.1 GCA_003724285.1 Nitrosopumilus sp. H13
AGGGCGCAAAAGGCAGAGCGCGCCGTGGGGCGGGCTATATCCGAGTCCATACGGGACGGGTCTGTGTCCAGGGACCAGCTATTCATCTGCAGCAAGAACGGCTATGTGACAAACGACGCGGACGTGGAGCTTGACTTTTGGGGGTATGTGAAAAAAGAGTACACCGACCGCGGCGTGATAAAGGAAGGCGACGTCACGTCGGGATACCACTGCATGACAGTCCCATACCTGTCTGACCAGCTGGACCGTAGCTTGAAGAACATGGGGCTAGAGTCCATAGACCTGATGTACCTGCACAACTCTGTAGAGGGGCAGGTAAGGGACGTGACGCGCTCCAAATACCTGGAGATGCTCGAGGCCGCATTTGAGATGTACGAGCAAGAGCGCCGCAAAGGCAGGATAAAGTTCTACGGCATGGCCACGTGGGAGTGCTTTAGGGTGCCTGATGATGACCCACAGCACCTCCAGCTAGAAGACGCAGTGAGTATTGCAAAAAAGGTGGGCGGAGACGACCACGGGTTCCGGTTTGTGCAGCTTCCATTCAACATGTATTACGACCAGGCGCTGCTTGCAAAGACGCAGCAGCTTGGCGGCGCGCGCGTATCTGCGCTAGAGGCGTCTGCCAAGCTTGGAATGGGCGTATTTACCAGCGTGCCGTTTATGCAGGGACGACTGCTGCAGCGGGGGGCTATGCCGGAGTTTGGAGGCCTGTCGCCTGCGCTGCGCGCCCTCCAGTTCATACGTTCTGCGCCCGGGGTGATCGCCCCGCTTGCAGGCCAAAAGTCACAAGAGCACACGTCTGAGAACCTCAAGATAATGAAGCTTCCGCCAATGCCCCATGGCGAGCTGCTAGAGCTAGTCAAAAAGCTGACCGGCTAGATGCCGCTTTGTGCGAACCTGCATTACCTCAGTTTATAAATAGAATTTGCGCGCCCGTATCTCATGCCTGTTGATCCCGTGTGCGGAATAGAGCTAGACGAAGAGCTGGCCCTCCCCTACGAGCACAAGGGGACAAAGTTTTATTTCTGCTGTAATGGGTGCATGAAAATCTTTACGAAAAAGCCCAACAAGTACAAGAACAATGTCTAGATTGGAAACGCGCCGCACATTCTGCAAAACTTCGAGCCGCCAGTCTCGCACCTGCAGTACGGACAGGTGATGCCAGACCCCCTTGCAGGGACTCCATGAGCCTTTTTGTATATGTTGTAATAGTACATTGACTCTTTGTTCCTTATTTCGACCCCGTCTTTCTCCCTTGTCGCGAGTCTCTCCTCATCGAATTTCTGCCCGTCGATGAGCGACTCAAACAGCCCGGTCAGCCCGGCAGTGCCTGCGCCGTCTTGCATTGGAGACTTTGGCCTCCACGCTATCTGAGCCGGTATGTCCCCCTCAAAGGCCTTGCGCAGCACCAGCTTGCCGTACCTCTTGCCGTCTTTCTCTCCCACCTTTAGTCCTGCGGGAATCTGTGACGCCAGTCTTACCACCGCATCTCCCAGAAACGGCGACTCGACTACTATCCCGAGGGATTTGCCGATTGCCTGCGCGGGAAAGTGCATGATACTGCAGACCCTTTCTATCTCGCCTGCAAGCCTGTCTTCTGGCATGTTTACCATAAAGTCATACCCTGCAAACAGCTCGTCTGCCCCGTCCCCCGTGATAATCGAGCCGTACCCGTTCTTCTTTGCCCAATCTGCCGCCATGTACATGACTGCGCTGTTGCGTATCTCAATGTCGTTAAAGTTTCCCAGTATCTTGATGGTCTCCTCTACTGCCTCTAGTATCTCAGTCGTGCCTGCGCTGTGTATTGACAGCGGCAGTCCGGCCTCCTTTGCCGCAAGCTGGCAGTACGTAAGATCAGTGGATACAAAGTCCTCTGCGATCACTGCGACGGCATCCGGCTTTTCTCGGAGGTGCGCAATTATGGTGCTGTCAAGCCCGCCTGAGAGGGCGACGAGTCCGGATGTGCACCTGTCGCATGACTCTTTTAGCGCCGCCCGGACCTCTTTGTATACGTCCAATAACGGTAACTTGGGCCAGAAATTAAAATAGCTATGCCTGACCCCGACGCGTGAATCACCCGCACATTGCAAACTTTAAATTCCCTGCGTGATTCCTGTGTATTGATGCTTCTTCCAGCCGAGATCGAATCAAAGACGCTGATTCCCGCCCTGCGCGCGATTCTTGCCAAAAAGCTTGCCGAGACTCACGACATACGCGAGGACGAGATATCAAAGATGCTGGGAGTAACACAGGCGGCAGTCAGCAATTATATCCGCGGCACAAGGGGCGATCCATCGCTGATTGCAAAGCTGCTTGCAGAAGAGCGGATCTCTGCCATGATAAACGAGCTGTGCGACAGCCTCTCCTCTGACATGGCATACACGCCATCTAGCCTCTCAAAGTTCATCGGACTGTGCAACTATATCAAGTCAAGCCTGCTCATATGCGAGATACACCACAACCTCGAGTCAGACATTGACGAGCAGGTGTGCAAGGAATGCGAGAGCATGCTGCTAAAGGGCCCGGGAAGCACCTATTAACTAAATCTGTAATACAGGACGGCCTATTTTTCGGCGTACTCGATTGGAATGTTTTGATAGTCGCCGTTTGGAAGAACTCTTCTTATGGTGATTGGAATAACCCGCTGCTCGAGCTCCTCCATTGATATGTCAAGCGATATCCTAGCTCCCTTTGGAATGGGGATAAACGGAGGAGCTCCCTGGGAGAGCTGCAGCGCCCTTGCCCCCATGATTCTTGCCTTTTCAAACCTTGTAAGTGTCGGAGGTCCTATGGTTATCTTGTTTTTCTCGCAGGGGATCTCTACGGGCACGTGCTCTGTGACCTTTTCGACCACCTCTCGATCCTCTATCTCTTTGAGTTTTTTATCCAGATCCTCTTGCTCTTTCTCTCCGAGCAGATCGCCGCCCTTTTTCTCCACAATCTTGCGGTATGTGTCCATCGCCTTGTTGAGACCGGGATTTTCTTCAACCGCCTCATCTTGGATTTTTTCTTCAGGTTCAGACAAACAGTAATTTTCTCAAAAAAGGTTATATATTTCAATCATTTTCAGTCTGGCAAATTGGATGCACCACCGCCGCTGCAAAAGCCCCTGACACTTGAGATAGTGGGAAAATCTGACACGCTGTGTGATCTAAAACGGCACCTGGCCCCCCGGACGGTCGGCATTATACTGAGATCCCTGCCGCTAGAGGGAAACGCCCACAAGCTGGGGGACTCCATTACATACATCGAGACTGCCGTCGACTCTGGAATGGAGAGGGCAAGGACGATGTTCAAGCGTGGTGACGTGGCGTTCTTGCCGTCGTCTGGTGGAATCTGTTTTTTTGCCAGAGACATGTCTGCAAAGACCATGACTCCGATTGGCAGGCTTTATGATCCCGGGATACTGCGTGATGTAAAACCCGGCGACGTGCTGCGCCTCTATGCGGCCTGATACAGGCGATGACCAGAGTATCCGCCCACCACCTTTACTACTCCCTTTGCTGCACGATCTTTTAAAAACGCGTTTGCAGTGGAGATCTTTACCCCTGTCTGCCTTGCAAGGTCGTGAATTGTGAGCACCTTTGCCCCCTCGATTATCTTCATTGCCTGCTGCTCGTTAATTGCCACTACAATCGCCGCCTTTCTCGGACCGGTCTCGCCCCTGTCCTTTTTGCCTTTTTTTGACTTTGAGTCAGAAGACTTTTCCTTTTTTGCCGCTGTTGGCTTTTTTGAACCGCCCATGGCACGGATCATACCGTTCCTCTTATAAACCGTAAATCCGGAACCGACAGTCTGTTCTGGCGGATCCCGGGATCGTCATCCTGTATGATACATGCAGTATTGCAGCTGAAATATCACGAGCAGATTCATGTTGTACCTTGCGACAGGCATATCCCCTTTGAATCGCCCAGACATCACGAATCTTTCTAGCAGCCGCCGCCGTATCTTATAAAGCACCAAACGTTGCCGTATGCCAGGTCTATTCCTGACAACACCGCAACGCTTGCCGCCGCCGTTACCATGATGATCGTGTTTCGTGGTTTCATACCTTGTGAATGGATTAACTAGGTTATATCCATAGCGCCGATCGCACCGCATGAATTCAGATCCGAGCACGGCTTGGAGGCATATAATACACGCAATCTGAAACCATGCGCCGCAAGATCCGCCATACA
>RHFB01000037.1 GCA_003724285.1 Nitrosopumilus sp. H13
CTCTACATCGGCGGCGGGTTCCCAGAGATATTGGCAGACAAGCTCGAAAAGAACCATTCCATGAAAAAAGCCGTAAAGAGGCTAGCTGAAGACGGCATGCCCCTGTATGCAGAATGTGGGGGACTGATGTACCTTACAAGATCCATCACATATGGAAAAAAAAGACGCAAGATGGCAGGACTGTTTGATGCTGACACCGTGATGACCGGAAGGATGCTGCTCAACTATACCCGCGGCAAAATATCTGCCGGCGCCCCGATATCCGGTGCGCGCAGCTTTCAGGGCCACGAGTTCCATTATTCCAGGCTTGACTCTGTATCTTCTGACTCCAAGTTTGCCTGCAAGCTGGATATGGGCAAGGGGATTGCAAACTGCAGGGACGGGCTCGTTGCACACAACACGCTTGCATCATACGGCCACCTCTACTTTGGCCCTAGCTTTGCGCGGGCGTTTGTAAAGAGCTGCTCTAGATACTCAAGATGACTCTGCCCTTATCATCTTGAATAGCGCATTAATCACCGCAGATGCAGACGAGCTGCCCCCCTTTCTTCCCACATTGGTGATAAATGGGGCCTCTTGCAGTCTTGCAAGCTCTTCTTTTGACTCTGCGGCGCAGATAAAGCCGACTGGAATCCCCACTATCAGGGCCGCCCTTGCCGTCCCTTCCCTTGCCATCTGAATCACCTCTAGCAGTGCAGTAGGGGCGTTCCCTATTGCGACCACGCCTCCGTCAATCTCTGATGCTGCCCCCCTCATTGCCACCTGCGAGCGGGTCTTTCCCTCCTTTTTTGCAGTCTCCATGATCCCGGGATCAGAGATGTTGCATACCAGCTTGTTTCCAAAGTCCCTTGGGTTCTGCTTGTTGAGACCGCCCATCACGCCGTTTACATCCGTCACAATACTGCAGCCTCCCCTGAGCGCGCTCATGCCGCTCTCTATTGCGTCTGCATGAAAGATGACCTTGTTGCGTCCTGCAAAGTCAAAATCTGCAGTGGAGTGTATCATCCTCCTTACAACCTGCCATTCCTTCTCTCCATATCCGTGGTCTCCGATCTCGTCCTCGATCATCTGCATGCTTGCATCCTCGATTGACTGGCCTTTTTTAGTCTGCATTTTCCACCTCCTTTGCCCTCTCTAGTATCAGATCTATCATCTTTTCATCTGCCCCTATGTGTCCGGTGATGCAGGTTTTTTTGATGCTTGACTTCTCCAGAGCGGGGAGCAGGTCGTTGTTAATGTCGGTCTTTACGTGTGCTCCCTCGTGCAAAAAATAAAACACTATCACCAGCACCTTTGGTGAGTTCTGCTCGCATTTTTTTATTCCTGTTTCAATGTCGGGCTGCTCTATCTCCAGCCAGCATCTGCTTACATTCCTGTAGGTCGGGCTCAGCTTGTCCACGATATAGTTTAATGACATCTGCGCATTGGGATCCATGCTGCCGTGGCCTATTATCATCACATCAACGTCGTTTTTTGGAATTGTTATGTTATTTTTTGACAGCGCCGCAGATATCCTGTTCTCTACAATGTCCACCATCGTCTTGTGCATGCTCATCTGCCTTGTAACTACAAACTTTACTTCCGTATCCTTTTGGAACTTCATCACGTCAGTCACCGCGTTCTTTACCTTTTTTCCGGGATACAAAAAGTACGGGACTATGGTAAGATGACTGATGTCCTCCTTGAGGCATCTTGCCATGCCATCCTCTATGTACGGCGGCTCTACTTCCAAAAAGCAGTAATGTGCAAACTCATAGCCACCCTTCTTTTTTACGCCCTCGCAGATGGCATCAAGCTCTTCTGATGCCTCCCTCTCCCTGCTTCCCCTGTCAACAAGTAACAGTCCGCGCTTCAACCTGGAATCCTCGCAACAGCTATGGTCAGATCCGGCGGAAATTTCTGCTTTTCTACCACCAGTTTTCCGCCTGAAATCTTGACTGCGGCGGCCTCTGAGACGCTTGCAGTACCCTCAAAGGTCCTTACAGTATCAGACGGGTTTGGCGTTGTAATCTCTGCAAGATCGTCCCTGTTTACATACTCTGCTGGAACCCCGAGCTCTTTTGCGGCATCTGCCAGTCCCTGCACGTCCTGCGGCTTTTTTATCGATGCAAGTATTGCGACTGACTTTGGACTCAACTTGGATTTTTCCAAGACTGTCTTGATTCCTTTTAGGATTGTATCCTTTGTTGTGTCCGTGTGCAACCCGACTCCTACCACCAGACTGGGGGGCCTATATATCACGGATTCTATTGCCGGCGCAACCATCCTGTCAGTTATCACCAGGCATGCCCTAGAGCCGGACTTGTCAAGCTCTGCCAGACCTTCAAACACGGTGACATTCTTTGGCAGCTTTGGGCACCAGTCCCTTTTTCCTGCATCCTGCAGGAGTCCGATGGGCTCCTCGTTTACCATGTGGGCGCTGACCCTGGTTACCATAGAATCGTCATCAATTACCCATCCAAGGTCTCTTCCCACCAGATCCACTGCCATCGTCTTGTTGACGTCAGCCGCCGTGGTAATTACGGGCACTGCTCCAAGCTTTTTGGCAATGTCACGGGCAAGCTCGTTTGCGCCGCCAATGTGCCCGGACAGAGCACTAATCACAAAACCTGCCCTGTCATCAATTACTATTACTGCCGGATCCGTCTTTTTATCCACAAGGTATGGCGCAATCAGCCTGATTACGGCTCCAAGGGAGAACAAACACACCACCGCGTCATACTCTTTGAAGATCTGTGCAATTTTTGCCGGTGTGGGCTCGTCATACCATGTTATCCTCACACTCGAGTCTGAGAGCTTTGCAGGTGCAAGGATTTTCCAGCCAGGAAATGCATCTCCAAGCTTGAGCCCCATCTTGATCCCGTTTTTAGTAATTGCCAGCACTGCCGTCTTTTCCATGACTGTGACTGCTAAAATTTCATAAAATACCTTCTGATCTTCTGGCCATTATATTGCCGTCAAAGTCAAAGAGTATCACCTCTATTGGCACCCTTTGTTCAGAGTGACTTCTCATGTGCCTGCATGCCTCGCCTGCCACAAGCTCAAAGAACCCGTCCACTGCGTCCTCCCGGACTATCTCTGATACATGCCTTGCAGTGTTTGCTTTTTTGATCTTTTCTATCGTGCCTGCACCTGCACCTGCCTTTTCTGCCAGACCTGCAAGAAATGCCATGTCCACCTTTGATCCCTTGACGTGCGTCTGCTTTACTCCGGCAGCCATCTTTGCAAGCTTGCCGATGAACCCTACCACGTATGCCATCCCGATGTTCTTTTTCCCACACTGCTGTATCGTGTACCCGGAAAAATCACCCATCTGTACAAAGCAGTGATCTGGCAGCTCTACAATTTTGCGCGCATACTCTTCGCTCCTGCCTCCGGTGGTGAGCACCAGCGTGTCATCCCCCACTGCCACTGCCACGTCAATGTTCTGCCTGATTGATGCTGCATAAGACGCAGTCGAAAACGGGACGACTATTCCGCTGGTACCTAGTATCGAGATTCCGCCGGCAATCCCAATCCTTGGATTGTCAGTCTTTGGTCCCAGCTCCCTGCCCTTTGGGACAGAGATTATTACATTGACTCCTGATTTTTTGAGAATCTCGCCGCCAATCTCCCTGAGATTCTCATCTATCATTTTTTTGGGAACCGGGTTTATCGCAGGTCCGTTGATCTCCAGACCCAGGCCGGGCTTTGTTACTATTCCCACTCCCTCGCCACCACCTATCTCTATCTTGCCTGATTTGTCTGTAAGTGCGAGATCTACAATGATCTCCGCACCATGCGTTACATCTGGATCATCGCCGCCATCCTTTATCACAGAGCAGCGCGCCTTCCCGGATTCAAAGCTGCACGAATGCACGTGAATTCCCATCATGTCTCCTCTTGGCAGGCGAATCTGCACGTCCTTTTGCTCTCTCTGGTTGATTACTGCTAACAGTCCGGCCTTTGCAGCAGCAGTAGCCGAGCTTCCCGTGGTGTATCCGGTTTTTAGCCCCTTTTTTTCCACACCTTTTGTATCTGTTTTACTGTATTAACTCTTAAGCAGGACTCCAAACAGATTTAAAATTTAGAGGATCCAAAGGAACTTGTGGTAAGAATAGCAGTCACAGGGGCAGGTGGTTTTGTTGCTAGGCATCTCAGGAGACATCTGTTACAAAACGGCATAGATACAGTCTCAATCTCCAGAAAGAACTTTGCGCCACTAAGAGGCGAACAAAAGATCATATCAAAAAACTACAAAGACGGCGTGCTGTCTGGAATCCGCGGCTCTGATGCGCTGATACATCTGGTGGGAATTGGAAGACAGTCTATCCGAAACAGCTATGGTGCGGTGAATACGGGAACTGCCAGGAATATGATCCAGCTGTGCGAGAGGGCGGGCATCCGGAGAATCATCTATTTGAGCGGACTTGGGGTATCGCCTGCTGCAGAGCTTGAATATTTCATCTCAAAATACAACGCAGAGCAGCTGATCAAAAAATCAGAACTTGACTATGTGATATTCAGGCCGTCATATATCGTAGGCGGAGATGATCCGCTCAGCATGCATCTCAAAAAACAGATCAAAAACACAGCCATAGAGATTCCCGGATCCGGGAGATACTCGTTCCAGCCCGTACACATAGGCGACGTGGTACGGATTCTGATGGACTCTGCCACCAAGAGCAAGTTTCGCAACAAGACGCTAGATCTTGTGGGTCCTGAGCGCATTACATTTGAAAGATATGTGCGCCTCTTCTCCCCCGGAACTAGAATCAAAAAGATGGAGCTTGAAAAGGCATACCGTGCAGCCATGACCAATCCCGGACAGGAACCAGGAGTAGATGACCTCAACATCATGATTGGTAGCTTTGAAGGGGATCATGATAGGCTTGCAAATACTGCAGGAACAAAGTTCCAGTCAGTCGTGAAACTCTTAAAGTCCGGCAGCCTTTTTTAGCGACTCTGCCTTGTCCGTCTTTTCCCAGGTGAATTCGGGCTCGTTTCGTCCAAAGTGGCCGTATGCGGCGGTCTTTTTGTATATGGGCCTCTTGAGATCCAGCTGTGAGATTATCCCCGACGGCCTCATGTCAAAGTTTTCCCGGACCAGCCCCTCGATCCGGGACTCGGGAATCCTGCCTGTCTCAAAGGTGTTGATGTAGAGGGATATCGGCTCTGCCACGCCGATTGCATATGCAATTTGGACCTCGCACCTGTCTGCAATTCCCGCAGCTACTATATTTTTTGCAATGTATCTTGACATGTAACACGCAGACCTGTCCACCTTTGAGGGATCCTTACCAGAAAATGCGCCTCCACCGTGGCGGCCAAACCCTCCATACGTGTCCACAATGATCTTTCTTCCAGTTACCCCCGCATCCCCGTGCGGTCCGCCGATTACAAATTTGCCGGTCGGGTTTACATGTATGGTAATCTTGTCGTTCCAAAGATCCCCGAGTGCGGGCCTTATCACCTTGTCAATTATCCCCTTTCTGATCTCCTCTTGTGATATTTCTGGCGCATGCTGGGTTGATACCACCACGGTCTCTATTCCGACCGGCTTCCAGTCCTCGTATCTTACGGACACCTGTGACTTGCCATCGGGCCTGACCCACGGCAGTATCTTGTCCCTCCTTACCTGTGAGAGCCTCTGGATCAGCTTGTGTGCCAGCAGAATCGGCATGGGCATCAACTCATCAGTCTCTTTTGTCGCGTATCCAAACATCAGTCCCTGGTCTCCTGCTCCCTGCTCCCTGTCTCCGGTGGCAGTCACGCCCTGGCTGATGTCAGGACTCTGTGAATGCAGCCTCAGATCCACGGCGCACGTGTCTGCATTAAATTTTAACTCTTTACTATCATACCCTATCTCCCTGATCGTCTTTCTGACCAGCTCTTCTTGCCTTTTTTCATCAAAATCCGCCTTTGATGTGACCTCTCCTGACACGGCCACAAAATCCGTGGTAACCATCGTCTCTACTGCGACCCTCGAGTCCGGATCCTGCCTGATATACTCGTCAAGAAACGCGTCTGATATGTGGTCGCACACCTTGTCCGGATGCCCCTCTGTCACTGATTCGGATGTAAACAAAAACTCGTCGGCCATGCCAAACTAGAGCTCGTTTTCAAGCTTGATGAACAGCACGTTATTTCCTCTGACGATCACCCTGCCATAGTTGGCAATCACCTTGTTATCATGCAGTTCCTCCGCATCAGTCATAATCAGATTCATGTAAGGATCAACATTGTCCATCTTTCCCTTGTATTCTACCTCGTTTTTGAGCCTTACCGTAACTTTCTTTTTCGTGTTTTTTTGAAGAGTCGTAAGAGGTCTCTTTGCGCTAGTTGGTTGTGACACTAAACTCACTTGTATTGAACCGCCGTCCTCTAGAATAAAAGCCTTTACAGATCAAACTGCTTAAATTTTTTCCCGTTTTATCACACTCATGGTAGTTTCCACAGGCTTGCAAAAACTCGACAAGTTTCTGCCAGGAGGAATACCGGGGGGAGTGATCACGGATGTATTTGGAGCAAACGGAACCGGCAAAACCCAGATGCTGCTACAGCTGGCTGCAAGCTCTGTAAGGGACGGAGGCCGGGTTCTCTACATTGATACGACCGGCAAATTCAGGCCGGAGCGCATTGTAGAGATCCAAAGGCAGTCAGGAGCAGAGCCAGATCTAGACAGGATCACCGTGTCCCGGATAACAAACACCTCGGAGCAGATAAAGTCCGCCGAAAACATGTCTGATTTTTCCCTGATTGTAATAGACAGCGTCACCGACTTGTTTACCTACGAGTATGCAGGCAAAGAATCCGCCCTTGAGAGAAACTCGCTTTTCATGAAATACATGCGGACACTCTCAAAAATCACAACATCAAAAGGCATGCCGGTAATAATCACCAACACGGTCAGGACGGTAGGCGAGACGGAATTCGAGAACATGAAAAGCGCGATAGATCCGTTCACCCACATCAAGATCCGCCTGTCACACATTGGAAACAAGTTTCATGGCAGGGTCTGCTGGGCGCTTGGCGGGGAGGACTTTGTCTACAAGATAGGCTCCCCTGGATTGTACGATCCTCAAGATATTTAACTATGGATAGCAAAGCCATGCAAATGGCAGAGATATTCGAGCACATTCCTACCATCAGCATCGCAATGTTCGTGCTCGGACTTTTGGGAATAATGGTTTATGAGAGGACAAGGGCAAAGTCGAGAAGACCAAAACCAAAATCAACTGACAAGCCGTCTTCTTGACGCCTTTGAAAGATTCGGATTTGCGGATCTTACAGAAATTCAGAAAAAAGCCTCGCCTGTTATATTTCAAAAGAAAGACTGCCTTGTAATTGCGCCGACAGGTTCCGGCAAGACAGAGTGCTCGGTAATTCCTATTTTTACCCTGATGCGGGGATCGGAGGACCGAAAAATCGGGGCGCTCTATGTGACGCCGCTGCGCGCACTCAACCGGGACGTGTTCCGGAGGATTACAAGATACGCGCACGAATGCGGCCTCTCCATAGAGATAAGACACGGCGATACCTCGCAGCGGGACAGAAAGAGGATAACAGAAGACCCCCCGGACGTACTAATAACGACCCCGGAGACGCTGGTAATCCTTCTCACACAGCCCAAGATGCTTGATGCCCTCTCATGTCTTGAATGGGTGGTGATTGACGAGGTGCACGAGCTGCTTGCAAGCGAGAGGGGCTCACAGCTATCCCTGAGCCTTGAGAGGCTCCAGTTCAACTCTAAACTGCCGCTTACCAGGATAGGGCTGTCTGCCACCGTGGGAAACCACGAGGAGGCAGGCAAGTTCGTCTCTGGCACCAAGCGAAGATGTGAGATCATCCGGGACAGGTCTGTGCGAAGGTATGACGTGGATGTGGTATATGTGGAGGGAACCATCTCTGATGTGGCAGGGCGAATAGTCAGCCATGTCTCTGATCTCGGTCTGGACTCGCCCGTGCTCTTGTTTGCAAACACCCGCGGCGAGGCAGAATTACTTGCATCAATCCTAAAGGAAAAGTCCCCGTTCAAGATAGAGCTGCACCACGGCTCCCTCTCAAGGGAGGTAAGGGAGGAGACGGAGCACTCGCTACGGGAGGGCGGGCGCGGCATTGTCGTGTGCACGTCATCTCTAGAGCTCGGACTGGACATCGGCTCTGTAGACTTGGTGATTCATTACGGATCCCCAAGGCAGGTCTCAAAGCTGGTTCAGCGGATAGGAAGAAGCAGGCACACCCGCGGCGCGTCTGCACGGGGGCTAATCATAACGAACAGGCCCGATGACGAGTACGAGGCGCGCGCCATACTCGGGCGCATACGGGAGGGATCCATCGAGCGGCAGGCAATCCACGAGGCATCACTTGACGTTCTTGCGCACCATCTGGTGGGACTTGCCATGCAGGCAGGCGAGATCCGGGTGGAACGCGCGCTGGATCTTGCCAGAGGCGCATATCCGTTTAGAAACCTGCAGCTCGAGGATCTAGTAGGAGTATTAGAACTGCTTGATGCGAACTATCTCGTATTCTTTGATCGCACAAAGATGACGTTCTGGAAAAAGAGGCGCTCATTCAGGTACTATTTTGAGAATCTCTCGACGATCCCGGACATACTAAAGTTCAAGGTGTTTGACAGCGTCGGCAAGAGGATAATCGGGTCGCTGGATCAGAGGTTTGTAGGGGACTTTGGGGACTCGGGGAACATATTCGTGCTAAAGGGATCACAGTGGCGGATACTCAGCGTGGATGAAAAGTCATTTACCGTAAACGTCGAGCCGTTCCGGGGAGGAGGAACCACGGTTCCCTACTGGGAGGGGGAGAGCATCCCGGTGGATCATGCCACCGCAAGAAAGGTGGGCGGCTTTCGCAGCATGGTGCGCGCAGGCTCGCTAGAGCTTGCAAACAAGGTGGTTGAAAACCTGAGCTTTGACCCGGGAGAAGACTGCATCGTGATAGAGTCAAACAAGGTGCAGGGCTCCCTGGTGATACACTCGTGTCTTGGGACTCGAATCAACTCTACCCTCTCCACGCTGCTCTCCTCAATGCTGTCTTCCGTGCTGGGATCCACAGTAGATGCGCGCTCTGACGGGTACAGAATTGTGCTCTCCTCCAGATCCCGGATCTCAGAAGAACTGTTCCTCCGGGTCATACGTGACGAGTACGACCTCTATTCCGTCATTACTGCGTCGCTTGCGGGAACCCACAACGTCAACTGGAGGACGTGGTGCGTGGCAAAAAAGTTCGGAATCGTGGACCGCAGAGCCGTGTACGAGCGCAGATCCGCCCGGTTTCTCTACGAGCGCTATTCTAAGGGAGTGCTTGTAGGCGAGGCCCTCCGGGAGCTGTTCCATGACAAGTACGACCTGAAAAACACCAAAGAAGTGCTGCGCAGAATCCGGAACGGAGAAATCCCCACAAGATGGCTTGAAGTGGACAAGTTTTCAAAGCTTGCAGAGCCGGTGCTTGATCACACCGCGCGATACTATTCCGCGCCTGCAAACCTGGACAAGGGAATACTCGATCTTGTCAAGGCGAGGCTTGAGAAGACAAGGCACAGGCTTGTCTGCGCCAGATGCGGAAAATGGGAGCGGGTAATGGAGACGCACGAGATAGGCCGCCTTGTATGTCCGTACTGCAAGAGCAGGCAGATTACCGCCACGTTCTACTCTGACTATGATCTGCCGGAGATAATCAGGAAAAAACACGCGGGCAAAAAGATCACACCTGATGAAAGCCACAAGTTTGACAGGGCCTGGAAGGTGGCATCGCTTATTGAGGGATTTGGCAAAACCGCCATCACCGTGCTGTCCGGGTACGGGGTGGGCGCAGACACGGCTGCGCGAATACTCCGGAACATGGTAGATGACGGGCACCTACTCAGGCAGATATACGAGGCAGAAAGGCAGTATGTGGTTACTCGAGGGTTTTGGGATTAGATTTCTTTGTTATCTTTGAGAACGCGGTAAGTACGAGCTCTATCCTGCCCTCCATCCCTGGTCTGGCGTTGAGCCCGGTAATTGCAAGCATCTCGCCCAGATTGCACTCGTCTATGAACATTGCATGGTTTCTCCATCCTTTTACCCAGATCTGCCCCGTGTCGTCCCCCACAAGCATCTCTGAGAGCGCCACTGATTCGCCGGACTTTGTCTGAATATCGCGCTTGTCGGATTTTTTGAGTACAATGGCATCAATGCAGCAGTGCATGTCCGCCTTTATGTTGTCCACTTTTGTTGTTACCTGCGACAGCGGCGGCACGGATCCGTCATCATCAACAATTCTTACAAGCGATTTTTCATCCAGTGTTACAGAGTTGCCGTATATCTTTGATGGCATGCATTCTGCCATCTTTCCCTCCTCGCATGAGATGGTCATGTTTGCAGAATCTACCATGTTGTACAGCTCGCCGCTCTTGTTTACCGCCAGAATCATTCTCTTGCCTGCCTCCGTCGTGGCAATGGTGAGAATCCTGACTGTGAGCGGCCCCGCCTCTGCATCACCTTGTATGTCTATCAAGGTGGAGTCGCTTCCGTGAACCTCCAGCCCCTGGTTTCCCTGCTTTGCCCGGACGCCGAGCAGCTTTACCTCTGCCGACTTTGATATTGCATTGGGTATCTCTGAATCATCCTTGCCCCACAGGACCACCCTTGTGATGTTTCCATTACTCCCCTTTAGCCTCATCCTGAGCGCCGTTCCGGGATTCCCGCGCGAGTTTGTAAATGACATTGTGCTGATTGCGCCCTCTGTAATCCCTGACACTGCAATGTTCTTGTCCCCCTCTTTTACCTCGCTGATGTCCTTTATCATGCTGTCAATAGGTGGAATCTTGCTTTCCGTGTCTGCAATTTCTATGTCAGAGCCCGAACCGATGTTGATTGTAGGTGAGCCGTCAAAGTCGGACTTTACATACGCCTTTATGATCTTGATGAGATCCCCGGGCTTTAGGTTCTTTACGCTGTCAAGATTTGCCTTTTCATCCCACAGCTTTACGCTTGCTGCAGAGTCGGCATCATACACGGTCATGGTCCTCAGGAAAAACGGCGAGCCGTCCTTTCTTGAGAACTGTTTTGCAGGAGACAGGCTCAGAACCCTTGTCTCAAGCGAGATCTCCTTTGCCCCGGCGTACAGGTTTTTGAGTCCCATCTCGATCTTTAGCGGGTCTCCGAGCGTCACTCCGTGGTCTGCTGCAATTAGAAATACCGCCCCCTGGTCTGTGAGATATCCGGCCCCGATCTTGTCCTTTTTGATTCTGATCTGCTCGTCTATGTCTTCACGCGTGAGCTCTGGCTTCATCTCTAGCAGTTCGTTGACAAGGCTTTCGAGTTCCGACAATTTATTACTCTGAAATCTCCCCATTTATAAAATCTAGCCAAGATGATCCTGCCGGCACGGGTATTCTGACCGACAGGCAGTCAATGCCCCGACTTTTATTGCATGTCTTGCAGGCTGTGCTCGCCATCTTTGGTAGCAGATATGCCGTCAAGACCCGTTGACAGACTTGGAAACAGCCGGCCAAAACTTGTCACTGGCAGTGTGCCATCCGCATTTTTTGAACAGGTCCAGCTAACCTGTCCCAAATGCTGGCAATCTCTATATTATCAATACTGTCATGTGTGTGGGTATGCTCTGTCGAATTTATCATAATCGATCTCAAATATCTTCACACGGTATGAGAACTCGTCGTCACTTGAATCGTAAATCTTTGTCAGATATGTGTATTTGTCTTCATTCTCAAAGATGTGGATTAGGAGCTTGGAGTTTCTTTTTTCCACGCCGTCTATGACTAGGTGTGTGATTCTTGTCTCTTGTGTTTTTAGAAACTCTGCAACTATGTCTGCATGGTTAGTAATGGAACCACAATCCGGTGGATCCACACGGGGACAGTATTCTATGGATTTGCCTCTTATGTCTACCTCGGTACTTAAAATCGGGAATTTGTCTACTGCTAACAAGATGGTTGGAAGTAGATGTTGTGTTTCCAACACATATAGATCGCTCTTTTCTGAAATGATCTGACCTATTTGTATGCTCTCCCGGATACTATCCACACCGCTTGTCCTCTGCTCTAAAATAGCCACCGAGGATGCTATGACTATCCCCACCGTTATCACCAAAGCAAGATCCTTGTTTGAAAAGAGGCTCGCTATCTTCTCGATGAAGAACACGCCGAATATGCACAGGATGGGGACCGTCAAAAGCGCGTATCTTTGATCCGGTCCACCCAATTGTACGATATATGTCACACCGGCAGTCATGAAAAACAGTATTGTTATGACAGATGCATTTTTTATTTCCATGTTTTTGAACATCCGATACAGCCCATACGGCACAAAAATCACAAGCGGCAACAGCATCATTTTTATGGTGTAGCGCAGCGTATATCGAATAAAATTCAGCAGCTCTTCCAACGGATCACCAGTCGGGTCCGTACCTTCCAACTGAACATCTGAAACCATGCCATCTTCAATCATTTTCTGGTTGCTCCCAACCAGATCAATGTCCAATATCAGGAGCGCTCTCATAAACATCGCGTCAGTCCCTGCCACGTCGATCCTGTAGGTAATCATCGGCGTAAGTACCAGTATAAAGAGAATCACTAGTAGTGGAATCTCGTATGCGGTTTTTCTTGAATGCCGAAACCTTATGATGTATAGTATGGTGTATGGGATTATCAAAATAATTCCCTCTCCTCTGACTATGGCGGCAAGAGCCACCACGGGAAACACAAAAAACACGATTTTCTTCTGGCTACTAAGAAAGCATACTATCGAGATGCTCGTCAGAAGTACAAACAGCGGTTCGGCATACCCGGTAAGTGAGTTCCCGACAATTCTAGGATCAAACGCGAATATTGCAGGCCCGATCAGGGCAAACTTTGAAGGAAAGAACTTTCTGCACATGAGATAGACAGGAATTACCGTCAGAACAGACAACGTGGATCCGACCAGCCGCTGTACCAGCATATAGTCTATGTAATTGTTTGAATCCACCACCTGGAAAAAAAACGACAAAAAGATGGGCCAGCCGTTGTTTGCCGGCGTGTGATCCAGTGGCAGGGCATCTAGCAGCGCGATATCGTTTGCATACCAGAAATACAGCAATGCATCCCATATTACCGGAATATCCACATGTAGATAACTCAGCCTAAACAACAGACCTCCAGCACCAATTATGGATATGATGATGATTATGTGGAGTCGCGTCAGCCTTTTTTTGGAATGTTTCTCTTCAAGCTGGTTCTTGCCATACAACTTTAATCTCAATCAACCACGTCAAAATAAACCAATGTATATGGTCTCTGTGCATCTTACCGTCGTATCTATAATCCAACACCCATAATACAATACCATGATTCAAAATTATTTTCCTAAATTACAGGCAGTGAAAATGCTTGTGATCCTGTGATGTAAAATTACGAGCGCCAGTACAATTGTGAATCATTACCAAATAATACTTATCCTGTTGTGCATGAGTGAGGTCCCACCACAAACCTCTCAAATATCACAAAAATAGAACTGAAGCAGATCTCAGGCCTCAAAAAGTAAGAGATACGTCGATCAAGATCCAAGATTCAGATATCATGGCAGATCTAACACTTTCGTCGTCCACGAGTCTATTTTCAGAATAATCTAGGATCGTTTTCATAAACAGGGGATCTACACTAGGCAAATATGTGGTTCTACCCTGTCTTCTCCAGTAATACGAACATTTTATTCCCGTCTGGATTTGGCGTGATGATCTTCTTCAAGCCTGCCAGATACAGTGGAAACATGTACTTCCTACCATATTTCACATCGATTAGCATGTCAGATCTAAAACACATGCAGTTCTTCATTCTGAATCCTTCAAGCGAGTCAAAGTTCTGCTTACTCATAAGGCAGTTTATGTATTCAACACCTCTCCCAATTCCTTTGACACTCTTATCTTTGACCATCGACGAGGAAGGGTTAGTGGTGGTAACAAACATCATCCCTCCGTCTGCCAGCATTTCCCTTGCTCGAGACAGTGCCCGAATCCCATCCTGTATGTAATAGACCATCTCGTTGAAGCATATGAGGTCGTACACCTCGTCAGTCTGGAATGTGTGGTCAAAATATCCTTGGCTTATCCTATCCGTCACGGCTTGGGCGATCTTGCATCTGTCTGGCTCTATCCCGCGCGTACTGCATCCCTCCCTATTCATCATCTTCACGAAATGTCCAAAATACGTCCCGACATCTAAGACGTTTCCAAAATTCATCGGAGTCGTCTTCTTCAGGTACTCGACACACGGTCTTGCCATGAGATCCCAGAACTTTACTTGTAACCAGTTCTCTCTCCTCCCAGAATTTCCTAAAAATTGGCTTGTTGTGTTAGACGGTGTATCCCTAAATATCGCGTCACAACCCGAGCACCTTGTAACATCATCGTCATATCTTGACGTATTCTCCGATCCACAAATTGTGCAGCGAGGTGAAGAGATGCGCATCATGTATGAAAGTTTTCAAGATCCTTATGAACTGATCTTTAATCTGCATAGTTTTTGCTTGGATGATTTTACCACGAATGTTAAATCCGGATGGTCAGAGACGATTTGCAGTCACATGAGGATCGCTCGATCATGCACTAGTGGAGATTTTTTGTAAGCAGAATTTTGCCTGACAGATATAAAATTACAAGCAGACCGGGCAGAACAAATTCACTGGTTTTCTATTTCTTCAATGATGTTCACTCTCCATCCCAACTGATCTCCATGTCCTACGAAATGCTATGAATATTGCAATGAAATCTGGTCTATATGTAACAGAGCATGACGGATTCGACATGGACATTGACGGCCTACACGATCGGTTTGACTAACTACATTAAGAGGAATATCCCAGCCAAAACATGTCGTGTATTGGCGTCAGCCACCTTTCAAAGTCGTACGGCTCCACCAAGGCGGTAGATGACATCTCGTTGTCTGTCCGGCCCGGACAGGTGTTTGGATTCCTTGGTCCCAACGGGGCGGGCAAATCCACCACCATAAAGATGCTCACCACCCTGATCCCGCCGTCTGAGGGCTCTCTGAGCATACTTGGGATTGATGCCGTGGCAGACCCGCTTCGGGTGCGCCACAAGATAGGGGTCGTACTGCAGCAGCCCAGCTACGAGCCCACCCTGTCAGTCGAAAAGTCTTTTGACAAGTACGGCATGATGTGGGACGTCCCAAAAAAAGAGCGCAAAAAAAGGACAGAGCAGCTGATCCTGGACTTTGATCTGGAGCACATACGCAAAAAGAGAAACGAGGATCTCTCCATCGGCCAGCGCAGGAGGGTGCAGGTAGCGCGCGAGTTCATGCATGACATGGATCTGCTGTTTCTCGACGAGCCGACCGTCGGCCTTGATCCCGGGGCCAGAAGAAAGCTGCTTGACTATCTCAAGAAAAAGGTAGAGACAGGGCTTACCATATTTTACACGACCCACATACTGAGCGAGGCAGAGTATCTGTGCGACGAGATTGCGATAATTGACAGGGGAAGGATAGTCACCGTTGACACGCCTGACGCGCTCAAGAGCAGGTTTGGAAACAAAAAGACGATAAGAATACGCCTGCAGGAAAAGCGGCAGGACGTACAAGGTATGCTCTCTGGCATCTCTGACTGTGAGATTGACTTTGAGGGGGGTACCAACATCACGATACACTCAGAGCAGTCCGAGATGGTTCTGCTACGGGTACTAGAGACGCTCAGCAACAATTCCGTGGACATTGAGGATCTGTCGGCGGTTCCCACGAATTTGGAGGAGATATTTCTGAGGATGGTAAGGGATGCACCCGATAATTAGGCTTGTTAACCGCAACATTACGATCTCCCTGAACCCGGGATTCCTCATATGGCAGATCATCTTTCCACTCATCTACATATTTGTAGCAGGGTTTGCATATGCCCCGCTGATAAGCAACGTGCCATTTGGGACAAAAGATCTTGACTATCCGGCGTTTCTTGCATCCGGGATGATCGGATTCAACATTATGAACAGTACGCTCGTCTCCGGGATCATCATCTGGAATGACAGGAGGCACGGCATGTTCGAGCAGATAATGTCCGGGCCCTTTACGCGCAGCCACTACATACTGAGCAACATATGCACCATCGGAGTAATAGGGCTTGCCAGCGCGTCGCTCATCGCGCTGGTGGGATACCCGGTATTCTTTGAATCAGTCGAATTCTCGCTTGCCACCATACCCATAATCGTCTTTGGCGCGATAACCGGCTCGATACTGTTTGGCTCGCTTGCATCCATCATATCTACAAGGCTGCGCTCAAGCGAGGGATTCAACGTTGTAATCAACACGGTGTTTTTGTTCTTTGCATTTGTCAGCACCGCGTTTTATCCAGCACAAGGGGTCCCCGAGCCCCTGCGCACGGCGTTCTTTCTCAACCCGCTCACATACCTAGTTGACGTGATCAGGGCGGGCATATTCGGAAGCATTACGGAATTTGTAATACTTGAGATGCTGGTTCTTGCAGGCATGGCAGCCATACTATTTGTAATTGCATCCAAACTACTCACAAGGCTGGACTTTTAGTTCCGACAACACACAAGATGGTAGCCCGGCCCAGATTCGAACTGGGGTCGGGGGCTCCAAAGGCCCTCATGCTTGACCGCTACACTACCGGGCTACTATGCCGCGCATGCGCGCTCCCTTAATGAATTTACTTTGAAGGATCACTGATTACCCTGAGAAACACATCAAATGGATCCTCCATCTTTGAGACTTCTCTCTCTGCCCTCCTTCTGTCTGCATCACCTGATGATCTTAGAATCTGTCTTATGTGGTTGGAGATGTTCTCTGGACCGGTTCCCCTCCTTGCAAGGCGCCTTTTTACCAGATAATCGTCAATCACATTTGGAATAGGCCTGTATGATACGGTGGGTACGCCCATCAGTGCAGACTCTACGGTCATCGTGCCACCGGATCCAACAAAGACATCCGTATTCTCCAAGAGATGTCTGCCGTCATATGACATGGTGACTATTCTTGCCCTTTTGCCAAACAGTTTTTTTAAATTCTTGGCCTGAGCCGCATATCTTGCAAGAATCACAATATTCTGATCCGCATGATCTGCCACAATCTGCCTGATGATGGGGACGGTCTTTTTAGATCTTGATCCATAGGATGCCTCCTCCTCCTCCACCCGGATTACTATGTTCTTCTTGCTGTTGTCCAGGAACGGCAGGGATTTTTTCCTGCCCATGTCTCTCTTCATGGTTACTGCCCCGTCTAGTGCATTGTACCTGACTATCCGCTTCTTGTCTATCCCGTACTTTGAGAATTCTTCTTTTGGTATTGCCATCGGAGTAAGCAGCCTCCAAGTCAGCGGCAGTGTCAGCTTCATGATTGCAACCTCGTGTGGGGCATCAGAAAATGCCACGTGCCTTATGCCCAGCCCAAAGGCGATTCTTGCCGCATCCGGAGAGGTGGAACTGACAACTATGTCCGGCGCAAACCGCTCTACTATCCTGATCAGCCTGTCCATCCTGTCAACTGCCGCCTCCAGCTTGCCACTCCTTGTTCCGCCTCCAAACTTCCCCACTATGACCGGCTTGTAGCCGTGTATCTTCATCAGCCCGGATACCTCCCCGTACACTCTAGAGGTAAACAAAATCTTGTGTTTTTTGCCTATCTTGTCAATGAGTATCTGGTAAAATAAGAGCTGTTTTGGAGTGAGGCAGTCTATCCATATCTTCAAGTAATTATATCCTCGTGACTTGTTCTATAAGTTTTTCTTAGAGCGGTTTTTAGCATAAGTGATGGCAAAGGCAAAGGTGGCAGTTTTCGGGTACAGCACGGAGGGATATGCCATTGCATCCCAGATGGCAATCAAGGGGGCAGATGTCCACATAATTGACGAGTCGGCCTCCTCGGCGGTCCCCCTCACTGCAGAGATAGCAAAGACCTACCCCAACATCTCCTCTCTAAAGGAGGATGATCTCCTGCTTTCCATGGTGCCAATTGACGTGGCCATCTCCAAGGCCCAGTACCTGTTCTTTGCGCCCCGGATCAGAAAGACGGGACAGGACATCAAGACTGAGATCCACTCAAAGTTCAAGGACGCCATAAAGCCGCTAAAGAAGAACAGCTCTGTGGTGTTCACACTTCCCACCGGGTTTGGGGGCAACAACGAGAACATCTCGCTCCTAGAGCACGTGACCGGTCTGGAGATTGGCAAGCAGATCTCGTACTTTTACTATCCGCTTGAGGATCAAACACACCAGCCAAAGCTGATCGGCTCCTTTAACGGCAAGGAAGACCCGAGCCTTTCAGATCTGCTTGCAGAAGGCAAAAAGGGGAAAAATTTTGCGACAATCCCCTCGTCTGAGCATCTTCATGCAATCAATGTGATGACCCGGTTCTCCAGCCTGTGCACCGTGCTTGAGGTGTGCAAGTATGCGCAAGACGAGATTACAAAAAACGACCTGCCTTCTGACGACTTTCAGGACATGTTTCTTGACGGAATGGTGGGGGGACTCTTTGATCTAAGATCGCTGGCAACGTCCCTCGAGGGGGCAAACACGCTCATGTATCTTATCAATGGAAGCATAAAGGGAATGGACGGCTATGTCAACAGACTGATTGCCGAAATACGATCCACATTGAAGAAAAACGAGCTCAAGGCGAGCCGGACAAAGATCGCGCTGTCATGGACGCTTGACCAGTATGCAATGCGCGGCGACAAGATCGAGGTGTTAGAGACGCTGACTTCCAAGCTGCGCGACTACATAGGGGATGTGGAGGCGTACAAGGATCCAAGCTTTGATCTGTTTCATACGGAAAAGACCACCATAGTGGTGGCATGCTCAAAGGCCGACTATGAACACATTGCAAAGACAAAGCAGGACTCCCAGATGATCATAGTAAAGGCCAATCCATTATGCGAGACCATCCAACAATAACTTAAATTAGCTCTGGCAGAAATCCATCTTGACTTGTCAGCCCAAGATGATCCAGACGAGGTTCCGGTAAACGTGGTGGCAGAAGACGCGCCAGCAGAGTCCGCCCCGCATGATGCAAAAGTCAAAGATGTAGCAGAGTCCGCCCCGCAGACTGCCGAACCTGTCGACGACATGTCCGAACAGTTGGAGGCTGCAAACAAGAGGGCGCTCGAGTACGAGGAAAAGCTAAAGCACGCCATGGCTGACTTTCAGAACCTCGAGAGAAAGACAAGATCCGACATTGAAAACGGGATCAACGCAAGAGTGGACGGGTTCATACTGGACTTTTTGAACATATACGACGACTTTGTCCTGGCCAGGCAGGTCTTCTCTGAGAGCAAGGCAGATACGGGCGGCCTTGACTCGATACTAAAGAACATGGACTCGCTCTTCAAAAAGCATCACATAGTCCAAATCGATGCTCTGGGCAATCCCTTTGACCCCAACTTCCACGAGGCCATATCCATAGTCCCCGATCCTGGGCTAGAGGAGAACACTATCACAAAGGAGATCAGGAAAGGATATATTTCTCACGAGAGGGTTATAAGACCTACACTGGTAGAAATTTCGAAGAAAGGATGATGAGACATGGCCAAAGTAATAGGTATTGATCTGGGAACAAGCAACTCCGCCGCCGCCGTAGTCATGGGCGGCAAGCCTACGATCATACCTGCAGCCGAGGGCGCCACGGTAGGAGGCAAGGCGTTTCCCTCTGTGGTGGCGCTCTCAAAGGACGGCGATCTCCTAGTCGGCGAACCTGCAAGGAGACAGGCAGTGACAAACCCGGAGAATACAATCATTGCCGCCAAGAGAAAGATGGGATCCGATCACACGTTCAAGGTGCTAGACAAGGAATACAAGCCGCAACAGATATCCGCATTCATCCTCCAAAAGATAAAAAAAGACGCAGAGGCGTTTGTAGGCGAGCCAGTCGAAAAGGCAGTCATTACCGTCCCGGCATACTTTGATGACAACCAGCGCCAGGCGACAAAGGACGCGGGAACCATAGCAGGTCTTGATGTGGTGAGGATAATCAACGAGCCGACTGCCGCATCGCTTGCGTTTGGACTAGACAAGGCAAAAGAAGACATGAAGATACTCGTATTTGACTTTGGAGGCGGCACGCTTGATGTGACGATCATGGAGATGGGAGGCGGTGTCTTTGAGGTGATGAGCACATCGGGGGACACGCAGCTTGGAGGTACCGACATGGACAAGGTGCTAATCGACTATATCACAGACGAGTTTAAGAAAAAAGAGGGTGTGGATCTCTCCGGGGACGCCACTGCAATGACCAGGGTGCGGGAGGCTGCAGAAAAGGCAAAGATCGAGCTCTCCACTGTAATGGAGACGGACGTAAACCTGCCGTTCATATCGCATGATCCCTCGACGGGCTCAAAGAATCTGGAGATGAGGGTGACGCGCGCAAAGCTTGACGAGCTAATCAGGCCAATAGTGGAGCGGTGCAAGCCGTCACTCCTAAAGGCGCTAGAGGACGCAAAGCTTGGGACAGACGGCATCGGCAAGATAGTGATGGTGGGAGGACCCACGAGAATCCCGATGGTGCAAAAGTTTGTAAGCGACATAGTAGGCAAGGATGCCGAGTCCGGAGTTGATCCGATGGAGGCAGTCGCAATGGGGGCCGCGATACAGGCGGGAATCATTGCAGGCGATGTCTCCAGCGATATAGTCCTGCTGGATGTGACCCCGCTCACGCTCGGGATAGAGACGCTTGGAGGCGTGCGCGAGCCGCTCATTGAGAGGAACACCACCATACCAACCTCCAAGAGCAAGGTGTTCACCACGGCCGCAGACAACCAGACGGCAGTAACCATACACGTGGTACAGGGCGAGCGCCCCATGGCAACTGACAACGTCTCGCTTGGAAGCTTTAATTTGACAGATCTGCCACCTGCGCCAAGAGGAGTCCCGCAGATAGAGGTAAAGTTCGACATTGATGCAAACGGCATAATCAACGTAACAGCAAAGGATCTCGGGACGCAAAAGCAGTCAAACATCACCATCGAGTCGTCTACAAAGCTCTCAAAAGATGAGATTGAAAAGCTAAAGCAGGACGCAGAAAAGTTCTCCGATGATGACAAGAAGAAAAAGGAAATGATTGATCTCAAAAACGAGGCGGAGAGCTATATCTACACCACTGAAAAGCTGGTAAACCACGATCTAAAGGACAAGATCTCACAAGAGCAGGGGATAAAGATTACAGACGCGGTAAAAGAGGTAAAAGAGATGCTAGACAAAGAACCTGCCGAGCTAAAGCCGAAACTAGAGGCCCTCCAGTCCCTGGTAAACGAGGTGACCACAGAGCTCTACAAGAACGCGGCACCGCCTCCAGGGGGACCGCAGGATGGAGCAGGCCCGGAGCAGGCAGCAGGTGAGGCAGACCAGGGTGATGAGCAAAAACAGGCAGACCAGGGTGATGAGCAAAAACAGGCAGACCAGGATGCAGGCGAAGAGTCGACTGGTTCAAAGGACGAGCCAAAGGCGCAGGCTTGATTTTATTTATACGGCATGTGATGGTGTGAATCATGGCTGCAAAACGCGACTATTACGAGGTTTTAGGCGTCTCAAAGACGTCATCTGTGAACGAGATAAAGCAGCAGTACAGAAAGATGGCGCTCAAGTTCCATCCTGACCGCAACAAGTCTGCAGAGGCAGGCGAGCACTTCAAGGAGGTCTCAGAGGCCTATGCCGTGCTGTCTGATGCAGAAAAGAGGCAGATCTACGACCAGCACGGACATGCAGGAGTCGACGGCAGGTACAGCACGGATGACATATTCCGCGGAGCGGGCGCCGACTTTGGAGACATGTTTGGCGGAAGGGGCGGATTTGAGAGCATATTCGAGTCGATATTTGGCGGCTCCGGGAGGGGATTCAGCCGGCAGCGCGGCTCTGACATGCTGTATAGAACCACGGTGACTCTGGAGGAGGTTCTTCACGGCAAAAAGATGGACTTTGAGATGCAAAAGCAGATCCGGTGCGAGAGCTGTAGCGGCTCTGGCTGCAGACCCGGTACCAGTCCAAAGGCGTGCCCGACATGCCGCGGGCAGGGCCAGGTAAGACAGACACGCCGGATGGGAAACGCGTCATTTGTCACTGCCATGCCGTGCTCTGCATGCAGGGGACAGGGCTCTACCATCGAGACGCCGTGTGATGACTGCAAAGGCAGGGGAAACAAAAAGGGGACAAAGCGCGTCACATTTGAGATTCCCCCGGGAATTGACTCTGGAGACTATACCATACAGGGGGAGGGCAACGAGGTTCCCGACGGCGTCAACGGCGATCTCATAATCCGGGTGACCGTACAGCCGCACGAGCATTTCAAGAGGGATGGCCGCGACATATTCTACGACCATGACGTATCCATGGTTGATGCCGCGCTAGGATGCAGCATCATGGTTCCGACACTTGAGGGAACGGAAAAGCTAAAGGTGGATCATGGAAGCCAGCCAAACACCATCATAAAGCTGAGGGGCAAGGGCGTACAGCACATCAACTCTAGGGGACGGGGTGATCAGTACGTGAGAATAGTGGTCAATATCCCGAAAAAGCTCAGCAAGCATCAAAAGGGTCTCCTAGACGAGTTTCAGAGGTCCCGGGATTGAGGATAGCGCTAGATGTGGACGGCGTGCTTGCAAACGTGATAAAACCGTGGCTGTCATATAACAACTCGATCAGGACAAACATAGAGATGCAGGACGTAAGGGACTGGGACTTTTGGAAGATACTCGACATTACAAGCTCTGACTTTTACGCAGAGCTCAACGCATGCTGGAAGGACTGGCTCTCCATACCCCCCACCGAGGATGATCTCTCATCTGCAGTCGGAAACCTTGCAGAGCTTGGCACGGTAGACATTGTAACTGCAAGGGATCCGTCAACTGACTCGTTTGTAAGGAAGTGGCTTGCGCACCACAAAATAAGATATGAAAAGTACGTATCCGTACCAAGCGGCCTCATGAAGGCTGATCTTGACTATGACGCATTCATTGACGACTCGCCTCTCAATGCAGAAAAGTTTCTGGAAAAAGGCAAGAGAGTAATAGTGTACACACAGCCCTGGAACATGCATCTTCCAGAGGACAAATTCGTACGGACCCCGGATCTTGCAGGCGCGATAAAAGAGATACGGGACTAGCCGCTTACAAACCTGATGTTTATCTGGTGTCCGCCCCTTACGTGTGTGGAGTGGCTTGTCTTTAGCAGCTCGTTTATCTTGTCCTCGTCGTAGAACTCCCTGTTGTATTTTCCGAGTATCTTTTTGCAGTTGATACAGTACACCTCGCGAAACTCCATCTCTAGACCGTGTGTGTATGTACGGCGTATAATAAAGAAACTTATTCTAGATCCCAAGGACTCCCATTGCGGGGGTCGCCCAGCCCGGTCAAAGGCGTAAGGTTCAGGTCCTTATCTTCTAGGAGTTCGTGGGTTCAAATCCCACCTCCCGCACCTCATGCATCTGCCAGTCTCTTTTTGATGCTCTCCAGCAGGATCCGGCTTACCATCTCGCCTGAAGCCTTGCCCCTAAGCTCCTTCATGACCATCCCCATCAGCGGCCCGACTGCCCGCTCCTTTTGGTTCTTGACCATCTCGATGTTTTTCTCCACCACGTCCTCGATAATTTCCTCCAGATCCCCCTGATCCACTATGCTAATTGACGCACTCTTCATGGCATCCTCCACGGTATCTGCCCTGCCCCCCATTATTGCCTCAAAGATGATCTCGACTGACTCTTTGGCAATCTTTTTCTCCCCTAGAAACTCAAACGTCTTTAGAATCTCCCCGTCCCTCAGCAGACTCGGGTTCAGACCGCTTCTTTCCAGATTTGTAATGGTAGAGCACAGGACGGATGCAACAAACGTGGGGTTTGCGCCCGTCTCTGCTATCCTCTCAAAGAGATCTGCGTATCTAGAGTCAAATATCTGGGCGGATAGCTGCGGATTCAACTTGTATTTTTCCTGCAGCTCTGCCAGGGACTCGTCCCATGACTTGGGAACATTTCTTTGCGCCGCTGCAAGCTCGTCTTGCGTAACCATGACGGGAGGTACGTCAGTCTCTGGATACATTCTTGCAGCCCCGGGCCTCGGGCGCAGAAACTTTGTCTCGCCTGACGGTGTCGCAAGCCTCGTATCTGCGGGTATTCCCGCATCCCGTATATGCTCGATTCTGGAAATTATCTGCCGTATGATTACCGGCATCTGCTCGTCAGGACCTGCCAGTATTAAAAATCCGTCATTACTGCCAGCCCCGAGCGCCTCCCTCAAGTTATCGACATCTTGCTCTTTTATCCCATAGTTTGGAAGCTCATCAGAGTGAAATATGCCTCCCAGTCCAAAAAAGCGCACAAGCTCCGCCACGTCCCTGCCCAGCCTCACCCCCTCGTGCGGCGAGTACCCAAACATCCCGGCCATGCCGCCAAATGATATGGCGTGAATCTCATGGCCCTTTTTTATGGCATTGGCGACTATCTTGGAGCCGGACTCGGAGAACAACTCTGTTACATTTCTGACATTTCCGGAATCATGAACCCAATTTCTCTTTTGTATCTCTTTTGAGATCTGCAGCAGCCCGTGCTGCCTTTTTGCCTCGTACTCTACCACTCCTTCTAACTGGTCAAGCTGCTGCACGCCCTTTACCTCTATCACCACTCCGCCGCCCCTTATCGAGACGTTTACATCCTGCCTTATGGAGCCAAGACCGCGCCTCACCTTTTTTGTGCTGCGCAGGATTCTCCCCAGTGACAGCGCTATCTTTTTGATCTCCTTTGGATCTGCCTCAAACGGCTCTGTTGCAATCTCTACTAGCGGCATTCCCAGGCGCCCCAGACCGTACTTTTTCACAGATTTTTCCTCGCCGAGTATCTTTGCCGCATCCTCCTCCAGACATATGGACTGTATCCCTATCTTCTTCCCGTCCACGTCATATGATCCTCCCCGCGATACAAGCATGGTGCGCTGAAAGCCCGTAGTGTTAGAGCCGTCCACCACGGTCTTTCTCATCGGATATATCTCATCAAACACGCTTGATCCGAGCGCAAGCGCCATCACCAGGGCAGTATCCCTTGCATTTTTGTCAAGCTCGTGCGGAGGTTCCTCGTCGCGCTCTACAAGACAGCTGCTCTGCGGATTTGCATAGTATATCATCGTCTTTGACTTTGTCCCCTCAAAGAGCGCGGCAGGATCCATCTCGCCAAGCTCGCTTTTAGACGCCCTCAGTCTCCTCTGAAACTTTGCAAAATACTCCTCTGACTCTGCCTGCCTGCACTCACAAAAGAGCTTGCGGTTCGTGGCAAGCTGCTGGTGTATCTCCAGCCCCACCAGAACCCCCGGAATATTCATTATGGGAACTCCGATGCCACATTCTGCAGCATTGCATCCTTTATCTGTCCGGGGCCGCCTGCCGCCCACATTGCCTTTACCAGGGCAGTCTCCGGGATCATATCAAGCGGAACGATGCCCAGATCCAGCAGATCCCGGCCGCTCTCATACACCGTCATGCTTATCCTGCCGTCGATACACTGCGATGTCATGCCCAAAAACACCCCCTTGTCCCTTGCCCTCTTGATGCTCTCATACATGGTCCTGCCTACGTGTCCAAGCCCCGTGCCCTCGAAAATTATCCCCCTGCATCCGCACTCCACGACATGATCCAGCATCTCCGGGTCGTATCCGGGGTGGTACTTTACCAGCGCAATCTTCGTATCAAGCCTTATCTGCGGCGTGAACTGCTCCGTACTGAAATAGTCCCTTGTGATGTTTTTCTGTATTACATCCCCAGAGATGACAAATGCCGGGTCTGCGCCAATCGTCTCAAAGGCGCCTCTCTTGCTTGTATGGTTCTTTCTCACCCTGGTTCCCGCATGGCATGCAATGGCGTCATCATTCTCATCGTGATGCATCACCACCCAGACGCCGCGGGAGCCGTTCTGTATGATGAATCTCACGGCACCTATCAGGTTGAGCGCCGCATCAGAGGATGCGCGGTCAGTAGACCTCTGGGATCCCACCAGCGCTATGGGCGCAGGAAACCCGGCAAGCGCAAAGGAGAGAAACGACGACGTATAGTGCATCGTATCAGTCCCGTGCGCCACTATCACCCCGGAATACCCAGAGCACTTTGCAATCCTCTCTGCAATCCGGATCCAGTGATCCGGGACAATGTTTTCAGAGTACTCGGAGAACAGCACCTCTGTGTCGATATCTGCCATCTCTCCGAGCTCCGGCACCGACTCGCTGAGCTCCTCTGCAGTAAGCACCGGCGTGACTGCGCCAGTCCTATAATCTACCTTGCTTGCAATGGTCCCGCCAGTCGACAGTAATAGTATCTTGGGCAGCCCCTTCTTTTTTCCTGCCTGCGGTTTTTCTACGGTCTTGTCCTCTGTGGGGATCCTCTCAATCTTTTCAATTTCTGCCGTCTCTAGGCCCACGTTGTAGCCGCTCTTGAGCTTTACCACCAGGTGCCTGTCATCCCCGTGCTCGTACCGCGGCATGACTATTCCCAGATATGTAATATCGGAGAGAATCCTGACCGAGTCGCCCACCCCTATCTGGCTCCTCTTTAGGAACTCGAGCGTCTCCCCCCTGTATCCCGTGTATTCCGGCATTTATGTCAGATATGCGTGCGGCTATTTTATTAAGACTATCTATAATACGGAACCACGAGCTTTTCGCCCAGCTTTAGATCCTTTTGCTCCCTGACCTTTTTCACCGCCTCTTCAAAGTCCTTCATGGTCACCTTTGCGTCGATGCTCTGCTTTTCCACGTCCTTTACGTCCGGATGCGAGTCAAGGAACTTGTGAATCACCAGCGAGACTGCCGTGTTTGCGATGGATGCCGTATCTGCCCCGCTCAGCCCGTCAGTCATGTCTCCAATCTTGTCAAAGTCGATGTGACTGGGATCTGCCACGTCGCTGATGGTGGGTATCTTTTCTGCGGTGATCTTGAGGATGCGCTTTCTGCTCTCCTTGTCCGGAAGCGGAATCTGTATTATCTTGTCAAACCTTCCGGGTCTGAGCAGGGCCGGATCTATCATGTCTGCCCTGTTTGTTGCGGCCAGTACGACGACCCCGTGCATGTTCTCCATTCCGTCAAGCTCTGTGAGCAGCTGGCTTACGACCCTCTCGCTTACCGCAGTCTCGCCCCCCGCGCCGCGGATTGGGGCAATCGAGTCAATCTCGTCAAAGAATATGACGCATGGGGCCGACTGGCGCGCCCTCTTGAATATCTCCCTTATCCCTCTCTCTGACTCTCCGACCCACTTTGACAAGAGCTCCGGGCCCCTCACCGAGACAAAGTTTGCCTCGCTTTCGGTGGCTACCGCCTTTGCAAGCAGCGTCTTGCCTGTTCCGCTCGGCCCGTGTAGTAGGATTCCCCTCGGCATGCTGTGTCCCAGCTTGTCATAGAGTCCGGGATACTTCATGGGCCATTCTACTGCCTCTTGCAGTTCGCGCTTTACGGTCTCGAGTCCGCCCACCTCGTCCCACTTTACGTCGGGATTCTCGATGAACACCTCCCTCATGCCCGAAGGCGTGACCTCGATGAGCGCCTTTGTAAAGTCCTCTTGGTTCACTATGAGCTTGTCAAGGGTCTCCGGCGGGACCTTTTCATCCTCTAGGTTGAGTATCGGTAATAGCCTCCTGAGGCACTTCATCGCGGCCTCTTTGCACAGGTATTCCAAGTCCGCCCCCACATAGCCGTGGCTTACTGCAGATATCCTGTCCACGTCTACGTCATCAGCGAGGGGCATGTTCCTGCTGTGAATCAGCATTATGTCCTTTCTTCCCTTTTTGTCAGGCACCTTGATCTCTATCTCCCTGTCAAATCTTCCCGGACGCCTCAGGGCAGGATCTATCGCGTTTGGCCTGTTTGTAGCAGAGATTACTATCACCTTTCCCCTGGCTTCCAGTCCGTCCATAAGCGAGAGCATCTGCGAGACGACCCTTCGCTCCACCTCGCCTGTCACCTCTTCGCGCTTTGGCGCAATGGAATCAATCTCGTCTACGAATATTATCGACGGGGACTTTTCGCGCGCTTCTTTGAATATCTCCCGGAGCCGCGCCTCGCTCTCCCCGTAAAACTTGCTCATGATCTCGGGGCCGGAGATGCTGATAAAGTGAGCATTGCTCTCGTTTGCAACCGCCTTTGCAAGCAGCGTCTTGCCGGTTCCGGGAGGCCCGTACAACAGCACGCCCTTTGGCGCCTCGATTCCGAGCTTTTCAAATATTTCCGGGTGCCTCAGCGGCAGCTCTATCATCTCCCTTACCTTTTTGATCTCGTCTGTAAGTCCGCCAATGTCCTCGTACGTAACCTGTGGAACGCCGCGCAACGTCTCGCCTTTTTCTGCAATGTGAAACACCGTCTTTTGGGTGACTAGTACCGCGTCAGCGGCAGGAGTCACACCTATCACCTGGAATGTAAGGCGTCCTCCAAAGTAGGGAACCATTACATTGTCGCCCTTTATCAGCGGAACGCTCTCTAGCGCGTCTGCAAGATATCTCTCGTCAATCGGGGGTATGGCCTCTAGCGGGGCGACCATCACTTTTTCTGCGGCTACTGCCTTTATCTTTCTGACTGATATCGTATCACCTATTGCAATGCCGGAATTGTTCCTGCCAAGACCGTCAATCCTGATTATCCCCTTTCCCTCGTCTGACGGATAGAGAGGAAGGCACTTTGCAACGGTCCTTCTCTTGCCCTTTATCTCTATTACATCTCCGGTAGACGCGCTCAGGGTGTCCATGGAATCATAGTCTATTCTTGCGACCCCCCTTCCCACGTCCCTAGTATATGCCTCTAGCACCTTGAGTGCCAGAGCGTTTTGGCTCATACAAGAAGGACTCTCTGCCTAATTTTTATACCTTTGTGGTAATTGGACTGATCATTCAATCACAAGCTTAAAATTCCAAGCCAAGGCGGGACGATCAACTTGGGTAAGAGACCACTAGTAAGGAGGCGCGGCCGCGGAGGAAACCAGTTCAGATCCACATCGACTGGAAAGGTGGGCTCAAAGGCGATATATCCGCGCTTTACGCTCTCAGAACAGCACAGGGGAGACGTGATAGATCTGGTGCACGAGCGCGGCAGGGACGCTCCGCTTGCAAAGATCAGGTTTGAGGACGGCTCTGTCTCGTATGTACCTGCGGTGCTTGGTACGCGGGTGGGAGCCGCATTTGAGTTTGGATTAAAGTCAAAGATAGAAGAGGGGAATGTAATCAGCGTCCAGAACATCCCGGACGGAACCACTGTATGCAACATTGAAAAGCATTTTGGAGATGGCGGGGCCATTGTAAAGTCGGCTGGCGGTAATGCGACCGTATTCTCGCACGGTGATGAGGGCGTCACGGTAAAGCTGCCCTCTGGCAAATTTACCACCCTGAACCCAAAGAACAGGGCCATGATAGGTACGCTTGCAGGAGGCGGGGCAAGCGAGAGGCCGTTTATGAGCGCCGGCGGCAAGTGGAGGAACTTTAGGGCAAAGGGCAAAAAGTATCCGATCGTCCGCGGAGTGGCCCAGGCCGCATACGTGCACCCGCACGGAGGAGGGCGCCACCAGCACGTGGGACAGAGCTCCACCGTATCCAGGGATGCCCCGCCCGGAGCAAAGGTGGGAAGCATTGCGGCCCGCAAGACCGGCAGGGCAAGAATCAAGGAACGCAGATAACCAAACTACACGCTATGCCAGAGACACGCTATAGAATATTGGTAACAGGCAAGGTGCAGGGAGTGTTCTTCCGTCAGATGCTAAAGGTTACTGCAGAGAAGAACGGCGTGCGCGGCTGGGTCAAAAACCTTGATGACGGAAGAGTAGAGGCGGTGCTTGAGGGGAACGGAGATGATGTCGACTCTGTGGTACAATGGTCCCGGAGAGGCCCTGCAAATTCGCGTGTTACCGATGTCACTATACATGACGAGGAATTTGCAGGCGAGTTTTCTGGCTTTGATGTCAGATACTAGTGAATCTGCTCGTACGCGTCGCGGAAGGCATCGCCGAGCTCTGATATCTGTTTCATGTCTGATATGTGGACTGTCTGGACCGGCTCCTTGCGGCTCTTTTGTATCTTGACTATGATGCCGTCTTGCTGCGGCTCGATGTCTGCAAACCACCTGAATGTCATGGACTTGCAAAATACCACCCTGTGCATCCGGACGTCCTCTATGACATTGTCTCCAAGGGACATGCACGTGCTCCTTATTCCATCAAGCAGGGGCATGGCAATATCCGGGATCTGCCTCTTGAAATCCTCATAGTTTCTGCCTGACGGGGCTAGCATGACATGGAGCAGTATTTTGATTATAAAGGTAGTAGCCCTGCTGGTTCCGGTCTAGACAGATAGCCCCATTTCAAGGCGTACAAGATCCGCCACGTTGACGAGGAAGCGTGGATGCTCCACCTTAGGACTGCTCCCTCCCGGACCTCGTCCCTTTCGGCGGTTCGGTCTTAGAAGCCGTCCCTTCGGACGGTCCTAGTCCTGCAACCACCCGCCTCGGCGTGATTTCATTTCCGCACGCCAAGCGGGAATTACCCATCTAGAGATTTACCCAACAGTTGCTGATCTCCGCGTATAGCCGGTTTCAGAACAGGGCACGGCTGGCACCCCGATCCTCCCTACTACC
>RHFB01000050.1 GCA_003724285.1 Nitrosopumilus sp. H13
TCAGGGGGGATCTTCAAGCATTATTATATCATGCGTCATTAACATCCCAGCAGGCGATCTGGAAATACCATAGAGTCGTGTCTGCCATGCAGTGCGGACTAGTACGGTGGTTCTGTGCATGGTTTGACGCATAGCCGGCACGGTTGCTCTGATCATCGGGGTACTGTTGACTCATCCTGAGATTTCTCCGAGTCACACGTATCGCATGATGGTATTTTGAAACATCAGGAATTTTCAGACGCTTGTGTGACAGGTGATCTTGGGTTGTGTTATTATACCCAATCACGCGCATCATACCCTATGATCATACAAAACTTTCATGAACTAGCCACAAGCTCGAGAAAAAAAGAATCCCTGCAGATTCTAGAGGCGGGGCTGCGGGCGGCAGATCCTGCAAGCATTATTCCAAAATTTGTCACGCGCGAGGAGATCAAAATTGGGGAAAAGAGGATCAGAATCGCAGGATACTCGAGCATATACACTGTAGCCTTTGGCAAGGCAGGCGACTCGATGACCAGGGCATTTAATGCCATAGTTCCCGTAAGGAGCGGAATAATCGTGATCCCAAAGGGATCAAGATCCAAAATACTGGGAAAAAAGTTCCAGATATTCAACTCGCAGCATCCAAGGCCGGACAGGACAAGCATAAAGGCCGCAAAAGAGATAGTCAAGTTTCTTCAGAACAGACGGGACGGCGAGCTTGTGGTGTTTCTCGTATCAGGTGGAGGATCATCGCTACTTGCACTGCCTGACGGCATCACACTAGATGACAAGGCTCATGCAACTGACCTGCTGCTAAAGTCTGGCGCCACAATACAAGAGTTCAACTGCGTCAGAAAGCACCTCTCAAAGATCAAGGGCGGCAAGCTAGTAGAGGGGATAAGGTGCGACGGGGTGGGGCTGGTAATGTCAGACGTGGAGGGAGACGACCTCTCTGTGATTGCATCAGGCGCCACATACGCAGATGACACCACGTATGCCGACGCGCTCAGAATAGTGCAAAAATACAAACTTGCAAAAAAGATGCCCCTGGAGGTGATGGATGTCCTAGAAGACGGCATGCGCAGGGGGGATGACGCGACAAGCGGCATCGACTGCCACGTCATTGCAAGCAATACCGTGTGCCTTGAGGCGATGAAAAAGGCCGCGCAAAAGATGGGCTACAAGACAGATGCAATGCAGGTGTTCGGAGACATTAAAAACGCGACAAAAGAGATACTGGGGCGCCTTCCAGAACCTAGGGGCTGCCTGGTGTTTGGAGGCGAGACCACAGTCAAGGTCCTAGGCAGGGGCATGGGTGGAAGAAACCAGGAGATGGTCCTCCGCCTGCTAAAGAACACGCAAAAGTCAGAGCGGCTAGTCATTGCATCCATGGGGACAGACGGCATTGACGGAAATTCCGTGTTTGCCGGAGCCATTACAGAGAACACTAGGACAGATACGGCGTCAATCAAGGAATTCCTAAGGGAGAGCGACTCGGGAAGGTTTTTCCAAAAGCGGGGGGCATCAATCATTACCGGGTTCACCCACACAAACCTGATGGACATTGGCGTGATACTGCGCTGACAAAGCGGCACGCAAAGTAAACGAATGTACGCCCAAAAAGGGGGCTAGTTGAAATATGACCTGCACGTAATTGAATCATGCTAGAAAAGCAGTTCAGGCCGGATCTCCTATACAACAGAATAGTCCACTACTATATGGACAAAAAGGGATACTCGAAGGCAAAGGCAAACAACATCGCCCAGTCAGTGGTGCAAAAAGAGTCGCAAAGGCGCACATGCAAGAACGAGGAATGCGGCCACCTGTCACATGATCACATCAGAAACGCCGAGACGTGCCTTGTGGCAGACTGCCAGTGCGGCCGGTTTGCAGGCTAGGGCAGCTGCCAGAGTCCCCAAGTAATGACTGCGCCCTGATTCCCATGTTGTTTAGATGGGCTGCAAATTCAGCCGCAAAGCCGTGCACCGTGTATACCTGCTCTGCGCCTGTGCGTCTTACCATGTCTACCAGCTCGCCAAAGTCACAGTGGTCGCTAAGGGGTATGGAATAGTCCGTCCTGCGCCCAAACGAGACGCGCGAAGACTCTGCCCATCCGGTAAAGCCCACAGTCACCGCTCCGTATCTTGACTGCATCTCCTGCACAAAAGAGTTCTTTGCAGACATTAATGGCGCCACCATCACCCAGGGCCTTTTCTCAAGCAGGCCTCTTTTTTTGGCCTCTGTATGCCCCATTCCGTCTGCAAGATCCACCCCGAGCTTGCCGTGCAGCGCGTTCATCGCCTTTACAGAGTCATGCAGGTACAGCGGCGTCCAGTGGCCAAACAGCTGCGTGATCGTCTGCGCCTTGCCCAGCTGGTACCCCATGAGTATCACCGGGACGCCCCGAGAGTACAGGTCAGATATGAGGCCGTTTACCCGCTCCTTTATCTCGCTGATCCCGGGGAATGCAAACTCGTGCATTCCAAACGTGCACTCTGTTATGAGCACCCGGCATTTTGGGACGCTGGCGCCCCTCAAAAAGCCGCGGGTCCTAGTGCAGATATCGCCCGTGTAAAATATATCATCAAAGAGCAGCCCCCTCGAGCCGAGTATGTGGCCGCTGTCTGGCATCTCGAATCCCGCAAGGGAGTGGGCATGGTCTTTCATCTGCAGCCCGCGGATTCCGGCAATCTGCCTTGTCTCAAAAGATGAGAGCATGGTTCCTGCCCCGCCTGACGGGAGATGGTCAGTGTGGGCATGCGATACAAAGTTGACTGCCCCGGCATCGGCGCACTTTGGATCAAGCAGGACGCGCCTGCCGCCGGACTCGCACAGGATCCCGTTTTTTGTCATCCGTACTGCCTGCAACAGGTGTAGGGGCAGCCGGATTTGATATAAATGGCAGGATTGATTCAGTGTTGATCAGTTGTTAAATCTAGGGATTCTGATCTCCGGCCGCGGGAGCAACATGGAGGCCATTCTAAAGGCAGTAAGGAGAAAAAAGATTCCCGCAAGGCCCGCCCTTGTACTCTCAAACAAACCAGATGCCGCGGGGCTTGCAATAGCCGAAAAGCTAGGCGTCAGGACCGCAGTAGTCGAGTCCAGGGGAATGAGCAGGGCAGAGTATGACAGGAAGGCAATGGCGGCGCTTGCAGAGTGCGGCGTGACTCCAAGGAACGGCCTCGTATGCCTTGCAGGATTCATGCGGATAATAGGCCCGCAGTTTGTAAAAAGATACAAAAACCGCATACTCAACATGCATCCCGCCCTGCTTCCTGCGTTTCCCGGGCTTGATGCACAGGCCCAGGCGCTCAGATACGGCGCAAAATACACAGGATGCACCGTACACTTTGTAGATGCCGGAGTCGATACCGGCCCCGTGATAGCTCAGGCGGCGGTAAAAATAATGCCAGAGGACACGGCAGACACGCTGTCCAGGCGCATACTCAGGCAGGAGCACCGGATATATCCCATGGCAGTCGAGCTGTTTGCAAGAAAGAGAATCCGCATATCAGGCAAAAAGGCGATAGTCAAGAGTCCTGCCCGCCAAAAAAATAAACGGCTCTGAGCTCTTTTTTGTTGCCATGAAAGCGGTGCTTTGTGCCTTTTGATACAAAGAACGCCTTGCCCCCAGAGACCGCATAGTCTTTTTTGTTTATACGCAAAAAGCCGTCTCCTGATACGACATAGTAGACCTCGTCTGCATCGTGCGGCTCTTGCGTGTCTTCTTCCCCGGGCTGCAAGACAAGGACTCCTGCCGCAAGACTCTCCTTGTTGATGAATGTGTCAAAGTAAGAGCTGCTGCTTTTCAGTCGGTCTGCGAGCCCCAAAACGTCAAACTCTAGCTTCAACTCAACCAGATACCACGGTAAATGTCTGCCTTGACGGATCAGAGCTCATAAAGGAGCGCCCCGTCGGATGGAGCTTTGCATGCTCGGGGCTCTGATGCATAGCTGCAAACGTCTCCTTGCTCTGATGCTCTACTATTATCTTGCAGCCGCCGTCTGGTGATTTTAAAAAGCGCCTGGATACAAACCCGGGAAACTTTGAGAGTGCCTTGTTTGACTCTGAGAGCCACGCCTTAAAGCCGTCTTCTGCCCCCTCCTTGAGCGTGATATCTGCAATCATTACGAACATGTCCTGCCTTGGAGGGGCAGTCGTTTTATTTCTTTTCCATGCCCCGACCCATACGGATTAAATATCTTCTAGTCATACAGGTGGGCATGGCAGGCACTAGGATTGACGGCAACGAGGTCGCAAGATCGGTAAAGGCAAGGGTCAAAGAGGCAGTGGCGGCGATAAAAGAGCAGGGGGTATCCCCGTGCCTTGCCACCGTACTAGTAGGCGACGACCAGGCGTCTGCCACATATGTGAGAAACAAGCACAAGGCGTGCGAGGAGGTTGGAATCCTCACCCGGGATCACAAGCTTGACGCATCCATCTCACAAGACGAGTTTGACAGGGTGGTTGAAGAGCTGAACATGGACAAGTCAGTGCACGGGATACTCGTGCAGCTCCCGCTGCCTGCGCATCTAGACGAGTTTGCCAGCACGTCGAGGATATCGCCGCTCAAGGATGTAGACGGGCTCACCCCCCACAATGCGGGGCTGCTTGCGGCAAACAAGGCGGTGCTAGTAGCATGCACTCCTTCTGGAATCATGGAGATCTTTGAGCACTATAACATCAATTTAGAGGGGAAGAATGTCCTGGTGATAAACAGGAGCAGTCTTGTAGGCAAGCCGCTTTACCACCTGCTGCTAGAAAAAGACGCCACTGTGATTACATGCCACTCAAAGACGGGGGATCTTGCAGGGCTGTGCAGGTCAGCAGATGTCATAATTACCGCAGTGGGGGACAGGGCCAGGTTCACCCTGACACCGGAGATGATCAAGGAGGGGGCAGTAGTAATTGACGTTGCGATTTCACGGTTCAATGACAAGCTTGCAGGGGATGCAGACTATGAGGGAATAATTCAAAAGGCGTCATTTGCAAGCCCGGTTCCGGGAGGGGTGGGTCCCATGACTGTGGCCATGCTTTTGAGGAACACGGTTACAGCAGCATCACTAGGTAGTCGGATTGGAAGACAGTTCTGAGAAAACATCACTCCGGAGACTCCTCCTTGAAAAGAGGGACAATACGTCCTCGGATCTTTTAGAGATTGCAAGCAAAAAGATACAAAACCGGCTGCGCGGGATAGGCGCATACAGGGACGCCCAGAGGGTGGGGGTATACTATTCCATTGGAAGCGAGATAAGGACGCGCGACATAATACAGGAGATCATCAGCGGGGGCAGGGACGTGTTTTTGCCAAGGGTCACAGGAGACAGCATGGAGTTCAAAAAGATAGAGGAGCCCTCAAGCCTAGAGGAGGGCGCTTTTGGGATAATGGAGCCCAGGGACGCCTGCCAGACGGCAGACAGGCTGGATGTAATGCTGGTTCCCACGGTAGGAGTCTCGCATGGCGGCACAAGGCTCGGATACGGCCACGGATACTATGACAGGTATCTTGCAAGAGAAAAGATCACCGCCATGTCGCTCACGCTCGAAAAACAGGTGGTAGGCAGGATCCCGGGATCTGCACACGACGTCCCCATGGACTGGATAATAACGGAGGACAGGGCAATCAAGGTATAGGTGTCCGCATGCGCATATGCGGGATTTTTGCCACTGCATCAAACATGTCTGCAATCAAAGACTCGGCGCCGCATCAGACAGGTCCTGTCTGTATCGGATTTTCAGGCGGTTTGATTGGACGATAAAACTATGGATGCATGCGGATTCGTATCCTAGCTTTATAATGCCACGCGCGTAAAGTTCCATGATGGAGCTTGGCTCAAAGTTTGATGCAAAGGCGGCAGAGTCCCAGGTAAGAGAGTACGCAAAGACCGTGGATGTCTCAGGGGAGATATCTGCCAGGGACAAAAAGATGAGGTTCATCGAGGGTCCGCCCACCATGAACGGGATTCCGCATGCAGGGCATCTGAGGGGCAGGGTCATCAAGGATCTGTGGTACCGCTTTAACACGCTGCGCGGCGCGCACGTAGAGTTCAACGGCGGCTGGGACACGCAGGGCCTGCCGGTGGAGCTCCAGGTGGAAAAGGAGCTGGGGGTGACAGGCGGCAAGATGGAGGCCATAAGGCAGTTCGGGATTGAAAAGATTGTATCAGAGTGCAAAAAGGTGGTTGAAAAATACAACAGGGAGTGGCTAAAGGTAGACGAGATGCTAGGAATGTCCTTTGATCACGACAGGGCATACTGGACGTTCAAAGACGAGTTCATAGAGAGGGAGTGGCAGGTACTCAGAAAGGCCCATGAAAACGGTATACTGGAAGAGGATTACACGGTAATCGCATACTGCCCGAGCTGCCAGACGTCGCTGAGCCATGCAGAAGTCAACCAGGGGTACGAGGAGGTAAGGGATCCGTCGCTGTACTACAAGGTGAGGCTGGCAGACGAGGATGCATACCTCATAGTGTGGACCACGATGCCATTTACCCTAGTAACTGATGCGATGGTGGGCCTGCAGCCAGAGGAAGACTATGCCTATGTCAGGGCAGAGGGGCAGACGTGGATAGTTGGAAAGACCCGGCTCGAGGAGTTCATGGCAGAGGCAAAGATAGACGAGTACACTGTGCAAAAGACCGTCCGGGGATCAGAGTTTGAGGGGAAAAAGTACGTGCATCCGCTGCTTGACCTGGTGCCAGAGCTTGCAAAGTGCGCAAAGTCTGAGAACTATCATGTGGCAGTCTCAGAGCCGTTTGTAGACGTGACTGCAGGCAGCGGGCTGGTGCACCTGTCTCCTGCAAACGGGGAAGAAGACATCAAGATTGCAAACAGGAGAAACGTAGAGGTGTTTTCCCCCATAGACGACCAGGTGAGATTCACAGAGCAGGCGGGAAGATACTCGAGGATGTTTGTCCGGGACGCAGATGAAAAGGTAGTAGAGGATCTAAAAGAGCGCGGGGCACTAGTCAAGATAGGCAAGATAAAGCACAAGTATCCGCTCTGCTGGAGGTCGCACCACAGGATAGTGTGGCTTGCGCGCAGGGGGTGGTTTTACAAGCTTGACAGGCTGGACAGCAAGGCAGTGGATGCAGCAGAGGGCGTCGAGTATTTTTTTGAGCAGCCAAGAAACAGGTTTCTGGGAATTGTAAAAGAGAGGCACCCGTGGTGCATCTCAAGGGAGAGGATATGGGGCTGCCCGCTGCCAGTCTGGGACTGCAAAGAGTGCGGCAAAAAGAACTGGTTTTTTTCAAGAAAAGAGATCACGGATGCGGCACAGGTGCTGCCAGACGGGCCCGGCTTTGAGATGCACAGGCCGTGGATAGACGGCATCATAGTCAGATGCAGCTGCGGCAGCACAAAGACAAAGAGGGAAGAGTACGTGCTAGATACGTGGCACAACAGCGGCGCTGCCCCGTATGCGTCGCTCACTGATGCAGAGTACAAGAGTGACATTCCGGCCCCGTTTTTCACAGAAGGCATAGACCAGACCCGGGGCTGGGCATACACCCTGCTAATTGAGAACGTGATCCTAAATGACTCTGCCACCCCCCCGTACAACGCCTTTTTGTTCCAGGGCCACGTGCTAGACGAAAAGGGGGGCAAGATGAGCAAGAGCAGGGGCAACGTGATAGAGGGGGCAGACCTGCTTGCAAAGTACCCCGCAGACATGGTCAGGTTTTACTTTGTGTGGAAGGCAAGCCCGATAGAGCCGCTTAGTTTTAGCACAGATGAGATGATGTCAAGGCCGTACCAGGTGGCAAGCACGCTCTTTAACTTGCACCTGTACTTTGAGCAAAACAGCAGGTATGACAAGTACGAGGATTCGCACGACATAGACTGGGCTAGGCAAAAGGGCCTGCTGACACCACCCGACGTGTGGCTGCTCTCAAAGCTTGAGAGGCTCACAGATACGGTGACTGGGAAGAACGAGTCGTGCAGGTTTCACGAGAGCGCAAGGGCCATAGACGACTTTGTCATAAACGTGCTGAGCCAGACGTACGTCCCCATTACCAGGCCGGAGCTGTGGGACGAGGATGACGCAGGCAGGGACAGGCGGCTTGCAATCTATGCGGTGCTCTCAGAGGCGCTCAGAACGCTTGACGTGCTGATTCACCCCTTTTGCCCGTTTACAAGCGAGCACCTGTACCAGTCCGTGTTTGGGGCAAAGAAGAGCATCCTGCTTGAGAGCTGGCCGCAGTACAGGCCGGAGAACATCGATGCACAGGTTGAAGAGTCCTTTGACATAATGAAGGACGTGGTGTCCGTGTCGGCTGCCGCAAGAATGAAGGCAAAGCTCAAGAGAAGGTGGCCGCTAGACGAGGCGCGAGTATGCGTCGGTCCGGGGCAAAAGAAAAAGATAGAGCCGCTCTCAGAGATGCTGCGCGCGCAGCTCAACGTGGAAAAGTTCGAGGTTGCAGAGGCGCAAGAAACGTCCGGTCTGGAGCAGCTGCTAGAGCTTCGGCGGCTCGGACTGCCGGTAGTCCCAAAGATAGAGCTTGACAGAAAAAAGATAGGCCCCAAGGCAAAGCAGCACATGGCAGGGCTTTTAGAAAAGTTCTCAAAGACAGATCCCGAGGACATCATAGTGTCGCTGCAAAAAGGCGGCCATGTCTTTGATCTTGGCGAGAAGATAGAGCTTGATGCAGAGGACTTTGTGGTGGGGTTTGACGCGGCAGGAGACTATGCGGCATCGTCCCGGGACGGATACGTCGTGTTTGTCTCCACGTCTAGAAACAAAGAGATGACGGCAAAGGGGATGGTCAAGGACATTGCAAGGAGGCTGCAGACCCTCAGAAAGGAGCGCGGGTTCAGCCCGACTGACGTGCTAGATGTGGCATCGGTAGTCGGCCTGGATTCAGAGTCGCTTGGGATGGTGTCAGGTAGGTCAGAGGAGCTTGCGTTTTTGGTGCGTGTAAAAAGGGTCAGCTTTGAGGAGGACTGCAAAGAGTACAAGGACGAGGATATTGACGGGCAGAAGATAAGGGTATCAGTAGAGTAACGGCAAATTTTTATTACAACTGCGAGGCGGGCATGTGTATGACGGATTCAGGGCCAAACGTGGTGGGCATAAACATACTAAGACAAAACGGGCTTGATGTGGACGCGCTGGTAAAAGAGCTGGTCAAAAACGCGGCAGTCGAGTTTACAGCATACTATTACTTTACCAACCTGAGGGCCCACTGCACTGGGATGGAAGGCGAGGGGCTAAAGGGGATAATCGAGGATGCCAGGCTTGAAGACTTGAGCCATTTTGAGTCATGTCTAGAAAGAATATACCAGCTTGGCGGCTCGCTTCCAAATGACGCCACGGAGTTCATAAAGATGTCAGGGTGTGAGTTTTTACAGCTGCCTCCTGATCCCACGGATCACAAGGCAATACTTGAGAAATGCCTCAAGGCAGAGCAGGGAGCAATCGTCAACTGGGACAAGATCTGCAAGATGACGCACGGAAAGGATCCTGCCACATATGACATTGCAAAGGACATACTTGCCGAAGAGATAGAGCACGAGTCGTGGTTTCTAGAGATCCTATATGGCAGGCCGTCAGGGCACATGAGAAGAAAGCACGCAGGCGAGAGGCCGCACACAAGAAAGCACTCTAGGGCGCTAGACATGGGCTGATCGTATATTTCAAGGGCCGGCAGGGCTTGTGCGGACACGGTTAAATAGAAAAAACACCAAACCAAACCATGGTAAAACAGATCAGCCTTGATGCGTGGCAGGTAAAGCACCTGACAGACCTGCTGGCAAAGGGATCAGAGGCGGCTACAAAGACTGGCAGGCCCATCGTACTGTACAGACAGACGGTGGAGGAGGAGAATGACTGTTACGAGGAGATCGTGTGCACCATTACGGACGGATACGTGATAGAGCAGACAGTCACGTCGGGGGGAGTCCTGCCGCCAAGCTTTGGCCAGCAGCGCGTGTTTGCCGTAGAAAAATATCCGCAGGAGCTGCTCAAGAAAAGCAGGGATCGCTTTTTGGAGCTGATTGACCTGCTTGAAGAACAGCTGGGATAATTAATAAGGATCGTGAATTTCAGGTTCGATACATGCGCTTGCTAGAGTTTCAGGCAAAGGAGTTGTTCAGGGAGTATGGAATAAACCTGCTGGAGAGCAAGGCATCTGCAAACATAGAGGAGGCAAGGAGGCACGCAGAGGAGATCGGGTATCCGTTTGTGATAAAGATCCAGGTTCCGGTGGGGGGCAGGGGCAAGGCAGGCGGAATCCAGACATGCAACAACAAAGACGAGCTGGAGCTAAAATACCCGCAGGTAAGCGAGCTTGTGATAAAGGGGGAAAAGGCAAGGGCAGTCCTGCTAGAAAAGATGGCAGATATTAAAAAAGAGCTGTATCTTTCGCTGTTTTTGAACCGCTCAAAGAGGTGCTATACCGTGATAGCGTCATCAGAAGGCGGCGTGGAGATTGAATCGGTGAAAAACCAGGTGATAGAAGAGGTGGGGATGGGAGACGTCCCCGATGGCGTGGCAAAAAAGGTGGCCCAGAAGATAGGGCTGGAGGGCGCAGTCGCAGACGGCTTTGCAGACACGCTAAAAAAGCTCTCAAAGCTGACAGTCGAAAAAGAGGCAGAGCTTGCAGAGATCAACCCGCTTGCGATAATGCAAGACGACTCGGTCATTGCGCTTGACGGCAAGTTTGTAACTGATGACAATAGCAACTTTAGGCATGACGAGCTGCAAAAGTATCAGGAAAAGTCAGAGATGGAGGCGCGCGCAGAAAAGAGCGGCTTTTCGCTCGTGGAGCTTGACGGGGACATTGCAGTGGTGGGAAACGGGGCAGGGCTTGTAATGTCCACGCTTGACATGCTTGCAGACAACGGCGGCAGGCCGGCGTGCTTTTTGGACGTGGGCGGCGGCGCCACCACAGAGTCGGTGTACGAGGCGCTCACGCTGATAAGCAGGATAGGCGGGGTGCGCGGGATTCTGGTAAACCTGTACGGCGGAATAGTAAAGACCACGGTGGTTGCCGAGGCGTTCTTGCAGGCATACGAGTCCAACCTGATGGGCATACCAGTGTTTGCGCGCCTAAAGGGGACAGAGTCAGAAAAAGCAAGGGAGATGCTAAAGAACTCGAGGACAAAGATGTTTGACTCGGTAGAAGAGGCAATCAATGCGGCAGTGATGGGGGTAAAAAAATGAGGGACATAATGGCCTTGCTGAGGGGCAGTCCGGAAGAAGGGGACTATATGAAAAAGGGCGTAATAGTGCAGGGGATTACCGGGGCGTACGGCTCGCTTCACACAAGGAACATGATGGCATACGGGACCAATGTCGTGGCAGGCGTCACTCCGGGCAAGGGGGGCCAAGAGTTTGACGGCATTCCAGTATACAACACCATGAAGGAGGCAGTGGATGCCACAAGGGCAAGGATATCCATAGTGTACGTGCCTGCAAAGTTCTTTCTGGGGGCGGCCACAGAGGCGCTCGAGGCAGGCATAAAGCTGCTGGTTGCAATTCCAGAACACGTGCCTGTCAGGGACACGATGAGGACGCTGGAGATTGCAGAGCAAAAGGGGGCGATAATGATAGGCCCCAACACGCCAGGGGTCATGATTCCAGAGCTGATAAAGATAGGAATCATGCCCGCAACTCCGTTTAAGGCAGGAAACATTGCCGTGCTCTCAAAGAGCGGCACGCTGCTATATGAGATATCTGACGCGCTGACAGGCTCTGGGTTCGGGCAGGCAGTGACCATTGGCATCGGCGGGGATCCGGTAAACGGGACGAGGCTGGTGGATGCGTTTGAGATGGTAAGGAACATCCCGGATCTCGAGGGGCTCGTAGTGGTGGGAGAGATAGGCGGCGACTCGGAGGAGATGCTGGCGCAGAGGATAATAGAGTGCGGGTTTGAAAAGCCGACTGTCGCATACATTGCAGGCAGGGCCGCTCCAAAGGAGAAGAGGATGGGCCATGCGGGAGCGATAGTGATGGGCACATACGGCTCTGCAGAGTCCAAGATATCCATGTTCAACAAGGCAAACATCCCGGTGGCAAAGAGGCCAGCAGAGGTGCCGGTCCTGCTTGCAGGCAAGATGGATAAATCCGATTAGATTAAAAGAGAGAGGGGTTGAGCAGGGTCGATGCCAATAACTGATCCGGAAAAAAAGCGAATCGCGCAGCAGGCGCGACTGGTCATGAGAATATGCTTCAAGTGCGGGTGCAGAAACGACATTGCTGCCACCAGGTGCAGAAAGTGCAGAAACCCGTACCTGAGGCTAAAGAACCGCAATCTGGGCGTCAAAAAATAGGCTCTGGTCGGGATCATGCAGGCCGGAGATATCGGCGGATCTAAAGGTAAAAAAGCCCCATCTTTTGCAGGAATGTCGGATCGGTCGTCTAGTTTGGTTTGGATGACGCACTCACACTGCGTAAGGAACAAAAGTTCCCGCAAAGGTCGTGGGTTCAAATCCCATCCGATCCACCATTCTATGGTTCCTTTCTTTGGATCCATGATATAAAGAAATGACGAAAACGGCCCAAAATGCAGAGTTCCGGGGAGGAGATTTACGAGCAGATCTGCAACTGTACGGTTACTTTTTCCGGATCCTAAAACCGCATTTTTCACGGATCCGAACCCCGGATCAGGCCCTTAAATGGATCACAAACTGCACTGGTGCGTTGGCAGGTGTTTTCACAGTTTTTTCTAGATTCCACGATGTGCCTATGAAAGTATTCAACTAGTTTATGACAGGAATAGTGCAATTCAGAAAAGATCACTATCCACGCCTAGGCTCGATCTCGGTCCCGAATTCGCAACAGAATCCAAAATCACGTAAGAAGCGCCGAATATATCTCCAGAAATCTTATCATTAAGCTAATAATGACGGCAGCTGCAAACACGAACAGAATCACAAACGCCGTGTCTTTTTTTGTCGGCATTGTCTTGTTCCGAACATTGTCATAGAGTCTTGTCCGCATCTCCTCAAGGCGTGATGGCGATCCCAGTAAAAAGACCAGCCATATTGAAGACATCATCACTACGCTTGCGCTTACCAGTATCATAGCATGCACTGCATAATAATCGATTGGGAAATAAAATCCGTCATATGGGAAAAAAATCCAGATAAATTTACGACTTGTGGACGAGCTGGATAAATGAACTATGACCAGCAATAGCAAAATGCCGATAATTTTCAGAGATCGATGACCAGTCAACACACGCCTTCAGCCACACACCTTGCAAGTAAAAGAACTGGATATCCAAAAATCCCCGTGCCTGCTGCCAGACCCACCAAAATGATCAACCACCTATCTGTACTCATGTCTCATTGACACCTCAAGGACTACTGCCAAAGAACACCTTCCATGCATAATTGTGGAATCATCCGCATCGGACTGCCGCCTTTTGATATTCATATTAGTAATGACTGGATCATACTATTTATGTTTTCTTTGTCATTCCAAAAACTTGGAATGAGAAAAACCAATTATAAAGAAGTCGGTCTAGTTAATGTCATGAAAAAAGAGGTTCTTGCAATGCTGTCTCTGATCACACCGGTATCATTTGGTGCAGGAGGGGCATTTGCGGACCCTATTTCTGGTGGAGCTATTGATGATGTATCTCCGTATACAAAAAGTGATATAATTCACGCATTTGTCAACATGGATCTGTTTGTAATTCCAGATGATGATTACCAGCGATCCGATCCGCGCATGATGTTGAGGCATGCGGTATGAGCACAAACAAATTGATAAAGATCGGCACAGTCATGATCGGAGGCGGGGTACTGTTTGTCAATATTATACATGCGGGAGGGATTGCATGGGACTTTCCGGAAGCATTTATAGCTCAGATGATAGTCGTTGTGCCGGGACTAGTCACCGGAGCCGTGTTGATTATCGGTGCCAAAGTGGGAAAGACAGCAGACAGGAGGTTTGTGGGCATCTGCATGGTTTTGGTGGGCGCCATGTTTTTGTGGCCAGACATTGTATCGGAGGCATTGAAGGATTCCGGTATTGAAATCTTTGGTTTCTACAAAATATTGATTTTTGGTCCGGTAGGAATTGCTCTGGGAGTGGTGTTACTCGTAATAGGGCTCAGGATTTTTGCACGTGAGAGACTAGTTGGTCTTTGTATGACGATACTTGGGGCGGGATTTTTACCGGCTCTCATATCCTTTATTACCCATCGCGCACCTGGACTCGAGGTTTTAGAAGCTGCCCTACCAGTCAATGAAATTATCACACACGGTGCAGCAGTAGTAGGGGCTATTCTTATGATTCCAAGCCTTGTGATAGTGTGGCAGACCAAACGTGTACGATCAAGCCACACACCTGAGATGGCATAAATCGTTTTCTTGTAATCATAGTTTGTTATGACCGATGAAAATCATCTCTGTAGATCGGATACCTGCAATAAAAAATGCGAATCAAAACCAATTAAATGGCGAAATACAATAACACCGGTGATCCAAAAAGGAAATTATAACAATGGCGCTCTCATCCGATCCACCACTCTGATGTCGCTTTTATTGGTTCCACGCATTTGCACTGGTGCGTTAGGTGTTGGTTTCACTGCAATTCCGCTTGCTGTTAAATTAGGTTGGTTTGTTTGATTCAAGACAGATAACTATTCGAGAATAATTC
>RHFB01000067.1 GCA_003724285.1 Nitrosopumilus sp. H13
GCCATGGCGCGCTTTGTTGCGATCTCCCTGATGTAATCCCAGTCCGGCGTGGAGAACCCGTCAAAGGGCCCGGTAAACTTGCCCCCGTGCATGCTAAAGACGAGGGACTCTACGATCGGAATGCAAAAGTTGATGGTTGCCGCAGAGTTGAGCTTTACTGGCATCAGCGGCATGTTGTGGCTCCCCCTGGTGTTTCCGGCCACATAGTGGGGATTGTTAAAGACGCTTCCTACCTCTTCTGTTGCTGGAAACTTTTTTTGCGTTCTTACCATGCAGACAGGGTCGTCCTTGCCCACATAGGTTCCTGCAATGTTGTGCAGCCTGTCAGTCGACGCGTCTAGAATCGGCTCGCCGTCCTTTGTATATACAGAGTCTACTACGTATCTTCCCGGATACATCAGGGCGGCCTCGATGGTGGGCTTGTCCTGCCACAGCTCCAGCTCTGCAATCTTGCCCTGCTCTACATCCATAATGTTCATCCTTACTCCTGCCGCAAGATGCTTGTTTACTATGAGGCCGGTGTTGCTTAGCGCGTCGACAAACATCCTGTATATGGGATAGTTAAATGCCCCAGGCTCTGTCTTGTCTGCGGCAAACACGGTAAATGCCTCGTTGGGCCTCTCCTCGAACTCCATCTCTGCCACGCCGGGACCCATTCCCTTTACGTTTCCTGAAAAAGAGTCCTTTAGCAGGTCCTGGCCTGCCCCGTAGAGACCCTCTTCTTTTGCCACCTCTGTGCCTGCCATGAACGCATCCCATGCAAGCTTGTGAATCTCCTGGTTGTCGACGCCGCGCGTGTGCGACATTACAATGTGCGTATCATCGCCACAATACCCGATGTAATGGTCCAAAAGCAGGTCTGATGAACCCTTGACTGTCTCCCTGATTGCTCCAATCAGCCTGTCGCTTGGCTTTGTGTGGCCTCCTACTCCGCCCACGTCTGCCTTGATGACTGATACGGTAACCCGCATGATCCCGGTTTCTGAGCATGTCTTATGTGCCTTTTGCAAAACCGCCGTTTCGCAATTAATTCAAAAAAGCACGACTTTTCTTCAAAGATTCATAACAGTAATAAATCCCCTAATTGAGGTTCTTTTTATGGCAGTCAAGCCCCACCTGAACCTGATCGTTACAGGCCACATAGACAACGGAAAATCGACTACAATGGGTCACTTTCTGATGGATATAGGCGTGGTAGACGAGAGGACTATTGCCGCGCATGCAGCAGAGTCCGAAAAGACCGGCAAGGGTGACACCTTCAAGTATGCCTGGGTTATGGATAATATCAAAGACGAGAGAGAGAGGGGCATTACGATAGATCTGGCCTTTCAAAAGTTCGAGTCTCCAAAATACTTTTTCACTCTGATTGACGCGCCGGGTCACAGGGACTTTATCAAGAACATGATCACCGGAGCTTCAGAGGCCGATGCCGCAATTCTGGTTCTGTCTGCAAAGGAAGGCGAGACTGACACCGCCATTGCCGCAGGCGGTCAGGCAAGAGAGCACGCATTTCTGCTAAAGACGCTCGGGGTAAGCCAGCTCATAGTCGCAATTAACAAGATGGATGACAGCAATTATTCAGAGGCCGCGTTCAAGGCGGCAAAGGAAAAGGGTGAAAAACTTGTAAAGTCTGTGGGCTACAAGCTCGAGAACGTCCCGTTCATCCCCGTGTCCGGCTGGAAGGGGGACAATCTGGTCAAAAAGTCTGAAAACATGTCATGGTATACAGGCAAGACGCTGCTAGAGGCATTTGATGACTTTACCGTGGCAGAAAAGCCGGTCGGCAAGCCGCTGCGTGTGCCGATTCAGGACGTGTATACTATTACCGGCGTGGGAACGGTCCCGGTTGGAAGGGTGGAGACAGGCGTCATGAAGGCAGGAGATAAGATCGTCGTAATGCCGTCTGGAGCTCCTGGAGAGATAAAGTCCATAGAGACACACCACACAGAGATGCCTTCGGCAGAGGCCGGAGACAACATTGGATTCAACCTTAGGGGCGTAGAGAAAAAGGACATAAAGCGCGGCGACGTGCTTGGGACTCCGGATGCCCCGCCAAACGTCGCAAAAGAGTTCAAGGCGCAGATTATTGTTATCCACCACCCGACGGCAATCGCTCCCGGATATACGCCGGTAATGCATGCACACACGGCACAGGTCGCTGCCACAGTTACAGAGTTCCTCCAAAAAATCAACCCTGCAACCGGCGCAGTCGAAGAGGAAAACCCAAAGTTTCTCAAGGTCGGTGACTCTGCAATTGTCAAGATCAGGCCGGTAAGGCCGACTTGTATCGAGACGTTCCAAGAGTTCCCCGAAATGGGCAGGTTTGCCCTCAGAGACATGGGCGCGACCATTGCCGCAGGAATCATCAAGGAAATTACCGAAAAATACGAGCCATAGGCTGATTTTATGACACAGACAGCCCGCGTAAAACTTACCTCCACTAGCCTGCCAAAGCTCGACGATGTCTGCAAGGAGATAAAGGGGATTGGCAAAAAGACCGGCGTCAAGATAAAGGGTCCCACACCGCTTCCTGTCAAAAAGCTCCACATTGCAACTAGAAAGTCCCCGTGCGGAAGCGGGACTGAGACGTATGAAAAGTGGGAGATGCGGATGCATCGCAGGATAATCAACATCAGCGCAGACGACAAGGCAATCAGGCAGCTAATGAGGCTAAAGATACCAGACGATGTCTACATCGAGCTCTCCCTGACGTGATCCTTAAATTATGGTAATCCTGACTGCAGACATGGCCGAAGAACCAGCCGTTGAGCCAACTGCCGAACAAACCGCCGAACCGACTACCGAGGACGCGCCAATCGAGGCGCCACCAGAGACATTCGAGGTAAACTATTCGTGCCTCCGTTGCGGCACTGCAGTGGCAAACGCAGAACTGGCAAGACTCCCGGAGATAAAGTGCATATGCGGCTTTAGGGTGTTTACAAAGATAAGGCCGCCAGTAGTAAAGACCGTAAAGGCCCTCTAGTTCTTGTAGCTGTGCTCCCTCTGCAGGTGCGTGCGCATATCCTCCATGCTTGAAAAATACCTGTCGCATCTCTTGCAGTCGTATCTAGAGTCGCCGTGCGCAGTCTGCTTGTGGTTCATCAGATCCTCCTCTTTTGAATAGCTCCTGCCGCACACGTCGCATTTTTTCTTTTTGAAAATGTTCACTATCCAAACTCTGCCTTTTTTTCATCCCAGCAGATCCGGCAGAGCTGCCCCTCTATCTTCCACTTGCCCTTTGGGTTGTATCTTATCAGCCCGATCTTTGCGCCGCACAGGGAGCAAAAGTTCTTTTTTTTGCCGTGGCTCTCCTCCTTCTTGTCAAAGCACTCCTTGCAGAGCAGGCCGTCCATGTCCCACTGCCAGCGCGGCTCCCACAAATCAGTGACTTTTTTGGTTGCGTGGCATTCGACGCAAGGCTGCCTTACCTTGCCCTCATAGTATTCCCTTGACTTTTCAAAATGGCAGTCACCGCACAGCGGCCCCTTTATGTTCCACTCCCTCTTTGGCTTGTGCTTGTGCTTTAGCTCCTTTTTGCAGACCGTGCAAAACGAAGGCCCCCTTCCAAACAGTCCCATCAGTCGTGCATGGGCTCGGGCTTTTCTATAAATGTAAACAAAACCGTCTCTAGCCCAGAATTTTTTCTAGGGCCTGACTTGCATTGATCATCCCGTTTCTCTTTGCAAACTCTTGGAGCGTCTTGTACTGCTCTTTGTCAAAGCAGACGGGCATTGGGCGTTTTTCCATGCATGGTGTGGGGAATGGTCTGCTAATATCCCTTTCCTTCCTGCGCGATCTCGCCCTGACCCGGGCTGATTCGTGCCTATGTCCGATGATATGGCACACCGTTCCAAAAGAGAGGGAATAAATGCCAGATCCAAAGCAGAGATGAAATTATGAGCGAACCTGCAGGCGCCTCGGAGTATGGGGTACATACCGTTACTGACAGCCTGGAACTCCTGCTTCCCGGAAACACTATCAGAGTCAGCAAGATGGGCGAGAATGCATTCTCTTATCAGAGGCAGGATTCTGACGGAAACACCACAGAAAAGATGATTCCCTCAAAGTCAGGCCAGATAAGCGTAGAGGTGGCCCCCATCAGGCCGCTTAATCATCCTGCTAGGAGGACGAGCCACATGTATCTAGAGTTTGACCGCGAGATATACCTCGGAAAGGACTCTGCTGCAAGCATTTACGTGCACTGTCCCATCGAGATAGGGGTTTTTTTGGCGGGAGACTCTGGACGGGACTCGCTTGACTGGATCTCATGCAACAAGGATGATTCCAGATTCGGCCTGTACGGTCCGCCGGACACCGGAGTGCTCTGCAAGTATGCCCAAGCTCCGCTTGCGACCGGCTATGGCGACTCGAGGCCGTATGCAGACGGCGTGATGAAGATCGTGCTTGAGAACACGCTAAAGACAGGGCAGACAGTGCGCAAAGTCGTGTTTCCCATAACTGACAATTCGCTTTACTACCAGGGGAATCAGGCGATATTTGATGGAATGCACGTAACCCTCAAAAAACGCGCCACAGTCAGCGTCGCAGACATAAAGATATCTCCAGTCGAGACGGACTGGACAAAGTCGCCTGCATGGGAGGATACGACAGTCAGCACGGCAATGGAGATGGGCCTGGAATGACTGACTTTTTGCAGGGTCTCTCAGAGATGGTCATCGTAGGCGAGCTGACCGTCCTGTCGCTTCTTGTCGGCGGGATCATAATGGCAGTCGGAATCGTCATGGCCAGAGTATTCAAGATGCTATTCCAAAAGTACTATGCGCCAAGCCTTCCAAGGGACACGGCAAAAAACCTCGGCAAGTTCATCTATTTTGGGATAATCGCCCTGTCGTTTCTTGCGTTTACCTCCAGCCAGGGAATAGACCTGTCGGGGCTGATTGTGGCAGGCGGGATATTTGCAGTAGTCATTGGGTTTGCAACCCAGTCAGTCGTATCAAATCTGATCTCGGGGCTGTTTTTAATGGCAGAAAAGCCTGCCAGACACGGCGATACGATACAGATGCCTGATATGGGAGTGACGGGCACACTACTTGACATCGGGACGTTCTCAAGCCGCATCCGCAAGTTTGATGGCACCATAATCCGCATACCGAATGAAAAGTTCTTCACTGCAAACATACGCTCGCTTGTGGCATCAGTGGCAAGAAGGGCCGATGCGACAGTCGGGATATCCTACAAGAGCGACATCCAGCTTGCAATATCTGCAATAAAAAAGGAGATTCGTGCCGGCATGCCGTTTGTGCTGTGTATTCCAGAGCCTGACTTTTGGATCGAGGAACTGGCAGATTCGAGCGTGAACATACGCGTACTGGTGTGGCATCCAAACGAGGACTGGGGCCAGGTCCAGCCCCTGCTGCTTGGCGTGATAAAGCGGGCCCTTGACTCTGCCGGTGTGGAGATTCCGTTCCCACAGCGCGTCATCTGGGGCGCAAAGGACTAGCCCTTTTCTTTCTTATCAGGCTGAACATTATCATCCCCACATTGATTATGGAGACTATCTCGATAAGATCCACGCCGTACAAAAACCAGTCGAGCACTGGGTGCACCCTTGAGACGATTCCAGCCTCTAGCATGATGTCTGCATTCCACACCATGTGCGGAATCTGGATGAACTGTATTATTGCAATCAGAACAATGCTCCCGAGAATCTTGTCCTCGTACCACTTCCAAAATTTGTTCCACGGATTCATGGCACTGTTTGGTACCATCCAATATTATATCTGCCGAAAATTAGATCCGCCTAATCCCGGATCGGTTTTTTCTTGTGCGTGAAAATTAGCGCAGGCTAATTAGTAGCAACTAATTTTCTGCGCGTATCTTTTCTCTTCTCACCCATACTGTTCCATGTCCGTGATCTAACAGCTCGACTCCCATGCCGCTTATTTCATCTCTGATTCTGTCTGCATCGCTGAATTTTTTCTCCTTGCGCAGCTCTTCTCTTTGTGTAATCATCCCGTCAATCTCTTGTATCTCCTCTTGCGTAATCTCTGGAATTGACAGCCCCAGTATGCCCATCATGCGCTCAAGCTCTGGTCTTATTGCACGGGCGTCATCGCCGCCAAGCGTCCCCTCTGCTGCCATCTTGTTTGCCACCTTTACCATGCCAAAGAACGCAGACAGGGCAAGGTGCGTGTTCAGATCGTCTCGCAGGGCGGCATCAAATGATGCAGACATCTCTTTTACCATGCCTGATGCGCCGCCTCCCGGACCGCCTGCATGTATCAGCTCAAAATAGCACGTCTCTGCCTGCCTCCACTTTGCAAGATCCTCGCAGAGCAGGTCTTCTGTATAGTCAATGGGCTTTGAATAGTGCCCGGACAGGCAAAAGAGCCTGATTATGTTAGGGCCCCACTCGTCTAGCACGCGCCTGACTGACCTGACGTTTCCCGTGGATTTTGCCATCTTTTCACCGTTAATGGTAACCATGCCGACATGCATCCAGATCTTTGCAAACGGCGCCCCCGTGCACGTCTCTGTCTGCGCCATCTCGTTTTCATGGTGCGGAAATATCAGGTCCCGCCCGCCCCCGTGTATCTCGAAATTCTCGCCGAGATACTTTGTGCTCATTGCAGAGCACTCGATGTGCCATCCGGGCCTGCCCCTGCCCCACGGGCTGTCCCAGGACGGGTCGTCTTTTGAGAACTTCCAGAGCGCAAAGTCAAGCGGATCTTTTTTAGACTCATCCACCTCTATTCGCGCCCCTGACTGGAGCTCGTCTATCTTTTTCTTGGAGAGTACTCCATACCTTGAAAACGCAGACACTGCAAAGTAGACGCCGTTTGCAGAAGAATACGCCGCCCCCTTTTTCTCAAGCGTGCTGATATAGTCGATTATCTCGCCGATGTGCTCTGTGGCCTTTGGATACGAGTCTGCCCTCATTACGTTGAGCTCATCAAAGTCGCGGAAATAGCTCTCAATGTACCTGCCGCTGACAATACCTGCTGCAGACGACTCTGCACGCGCCCTGTCTATTATCTTGTCATCGACGTCCGTAAAGTTCTGCACCAACTCTACCTTTGCGCCCGCAGACTCGAGGTACCTCCTGAGCACGTCAAAGACGATGATGGTCCTTGCATGGCCGATATGCGAGTCGTCATACACGGTCACGCCGCACAGATATATCCTCACCTTTTGCGCATCCAGCCTCTTTTTAGAGTTTGAGAGCGTGTCTTGAATGTCCATCTTATTTACCCGTGCCCCTCTTGTGCTTGCTGTCTGCGCACATCTGCCACACCCTTGAAACCTTTTGCCCGTCAATCCCGGACATGCTGGCAGTCTCTGTCTGCGTCATCTTTTTCTCATTCTTGCAGTATAGTATCGAGTCGACCTCTTCGTACGACATGCCGATCTCGCCTTCCGCGTCGTGGTCAGGCCACAGGTGGGGGCTGCTCTTTTTTGATATTATCCTGTCTGGCACGCCCAGGTGTCTGGCAATGCCCCTTGTCTGCAGCTTGTAAAGCGACGAGATGGGGGCAAGATCAGACGCCCCGTCGCCAAACTTTGTAAAGTATCCTATCTGGAGCTCGCTCTTGTCGCTAGAGCCTAGCACTAGGAGCCCCCTGATGTTTGCGTAATAGTACAGCAGGTTGGCCCTGACCCTTGCGCGCAGGTTCCCCCTTGCATGCTCGTCAGGCTCTACAAACATTGTATACTCTGATACTATGGGCTTGATGTCTATGAGCTTGTGCTCTAGTCCCGTCATCGATATCATTTGCAGCGCGTCATGGGTCTCTTCTTCGGGGGTTACCGACGTGTCAGGCATGATCAGGGCAAGCGTCCTCTCCTTTGCAAAGGTGCTGCAAATGTATGCCAGTACTGCCGAGTCGATACCGCCGCTCATTCCAAAGATGACGCCCCGGGATCCGGACTGCTCTAGACTTTCTGAGATGGACCGGGATATCTCGCGCGCAGTTGCTTCATAGTCCTGGCCTGTTATCTCGGCGATTATCTCCTGGTTCACTGTGTGTGGTGTGTGATCTAAGAATAAAAGTTGTACCTAGACGTCCACATAGATGCCATCGTCTCTTGCCTCGACTGCATACGTCTTGAGCTTTACGTCCTTTAGATAGTCTACCAACTCGCCGGTCTTTATGTTATAGTGCCAGAAATGCAGCGGGCACTCTACAATATCGCCTTCGAGCTTGCCGGGGGAGATGGAGCCGTCCTGGTGAGCGCACAGGTCGTCTAGCGCGTGGTAGCCGTCCTGGTTGAATATGGCAATCTGCCTGCCTGCCACCTTGAAGGACCTGCCCTTTCCTGACGTGATCCCGCCCTTTTCTGCCACCTTTTCCCAGACCATTGGTTTTACGGCAGTTTTGTCATTTATTTAGATTCGCATGATAAGATTTTATAGCCTCACAGGCGAGTCGGCTCTGTGAGCAAGGTCAAAAGCAGCAAAAAGCTGATCAGCGACGGCAGGCTCTCCCACGAATGGGCGCGCTCCCACATGCAGATCCTAGACAATACCATCAACCGCTACAAAAAGACAAGGCCCCTCAGGGGGGTGACGCTCGGGTTCTGCCTGCATATAACAAAGGAGACATCCGTGCTATTACTTGGGGCAAAGAGCCTCGGGGCAACCGTGGCCTGCTGCGGAGGCAACCCGCTTACCACACAGGACGACATTGCGGCGTTTCTGGCATCGCAGGGAATACACGTGTACTCGTGGAGCGGCCAGACTACAAAAGAGTACGACTGGTGCATTGACCAGGTGCTAAAGCACAAGCCGGTAATACTGACAGACGACGGGGCTGACATGAACATAAAGGCCCACTTTGACAAGAGGTTCAAAAGGCAAGAGGTGTATGGCGCGACAGAGGAGACTACTGCCGGCGTGACGCGGATCAGGGCGGTAGAAAAAAAGGGCCTTTTGCGCTATCCGGTAATACTGGTAAACGAGGCGTACACAAAGCACATGTTTGACAACCGTTACGGGACGGGGCAGAGCACCATCGACGGGTACCTGCGCGCGATGAACCTTTTGCTTGCGTCAAAGCGCGTCGTAGTGGCGGGGTACGGCTGGGTCGGGCGCGGCGTGGCAGAGAGGTACCGCGGAATGGGATCAAAGGTGATAGTTACAGAGGTGGATCCCGTCAGGGCGCTAGAGGCGCACATGGACGGGTTCGAGGTGATGCCAATGTCAAGGGCGGCGCCAGTCGGGGACATATTCATCACATGCACCGGAATGACCAGCGTGATACGCAAGGAGCACATACTAAATATGAAAGACGGCGCCGTAATGGGAAACGTGGGGCACTTTGATGTAGAGATAGACAGCAAGTTCCTCCTGAACTCTAAATCAAAGGAGGCAAGGCCGAACCTTGACGCATGCCCGCTGCGCAACGGCAGGACAGTATACCTTGTGGGCAAGGGCCGCCTTGCAAATCTGGTTGCCGCAGAGGGGCACCCCCCGGAGGTGATGGCCCAGTCGTTCTCAAACCAGATTCTCTCAATACTCTACATACTCAAAAACCACAAAAAGATGCCAAACACAATCACCGTCGTGCCAGAGAACATCGACAGGCAGGTCGCCTCTGACGCCCTGGCCGCAATGGCAGTCAAGATAGACAGGCTTACTGCAGAGCAAAAGGCGTACGCCGAGAGCTGGTAAGATCAATTTTTAACCCCAGCTGCTCCCTGCCCTGTAATGCGCAAAAAGGCGATAATTACCAGTGCCCTGCCGTATGCAAACGGCGAGATCCACCTGGGGCACGTGGCATCGACGTACCTGCCGGCAGACGTCACCACCAGGTTTCTCAAGCTCAACGGCGTTGAGGCGTACTATGTGTGCGCCTCGGATGACTTTGGAACGCCGATACTCATCCAGTCCGAGCGGGAGAACAAGACCCCTGCAGAGTACGTCGAGTACTGGAACCGGCGCGACTATGAGGACTTTGAGGCGCTCGGCATAGGGTTTGACTATTTCTACAAGACGAGCTCGCCTGAGAACAAAAAGTTCGTCCAGGACGTCTTTTCCAAGCTTGATGCGGCAGGTCATATCTACAAGCAGGAGATAATCCAGTTTTACTGCAATAATGACAAAAAGTTCCTGCCGGACAGGTACGTAAAGGGGTCGTGCCCGTACTGCATGGCGCAAGACCAGTACTCTGATCTGTGCGAGATCTGCGGCAGGGTTCCAGAAGAGATCACGGATCCGAGGTGCTCGCTGTGCGGCCAGGCCCCTACAAAGGAAAAGACCGACCACTATTTCTTCAGGCTAAAGGACTTTGGCGAACAGCTCTCAGAATGGCTGGAGAAAAACGACGGGCTGCAAAGGGACGTCAAAAAGTACGTGCAGAACTGGATAAAGGAGGGGCTCATAGATTGGGACGTGACCCGGGACATCTCCTGGGGCGTGCCCATCCCGCTAGAGGAGGCAAGGGGCAAGGTGTTCTACGGGTGGTTTGACAACCACCTGGCATACATCTCCACTGCAGTCAAGTTTCTAGAGACCAAGGGGATTGACGGCAAGGAATTTTGGAACTCGGCTGACATTTACCACTTTATCGGCAAGGACATTGCATACCACCACTACCTGTTCCTGCCTGCAATGAGGATGGGACTTGGCAAAGAGTACAAGCTGCCAGACTATATCCCTACCAGAGGGCACCTGACGCTCCAGGCAAAAAAGCTCTCAAAGAGCAAGAACTGGTATATCGGGCTCAAAGAGTTCCTCGAGTACTATCCTGCGGACTATCTCAGGTACTATCTCGTATCGATAAACCCCTACTCGCAAGACGACCTCAACTTTGACTGGGACGACTTTGCAACGCGGATAAACTCGGAACTGATTGGGAACCTTGGAAACTTTGTAAACCGGGCGCTCGGCTTTACAAAAAAGTCGTTTGACGGCGTGATCTCGGATCCGGGGGATCCGGACAAGCTGGATGCAGAGGCCGAGTCCCGGATAAAGAGCCTTGGTTCAGACGCAGGCGCGCTATTGGAGCAGAACCACCTTGACCGGGCGCTAAAAAAGATAATGGAGTTCTCGTCGTACTTTAACCAGTACTTTCAGCACAAAGAGCCGTGGAAGAACGGGGCGGGCGCCGCAGGATGCGTGTACCACTCTGTCAATGCGGTATACTGTATCGCAGTGGCAGTCTCCCCGTTCCTGCCAGAGGCCGCGCAAAAGATCTGGGGGCAGCTGGGACTAGACGGGGATGTGTCCGGCTCGTCATGGGATGACATTGCGTACGGCATTGCATCAGGGCACAAACTCGGGGAGTCCTCGCCGCTGTTTGCAAGGGTGGAGGGCTCAGATATTGCCAAGTACAAGCGGCTTTTGGGACCGCAGAAATGAACCCGGCTCCGAGGATATCCACGCGGGGATACTATGACCTGGGGACGGGCAGGACGCTCAAAAAAAAGAGCTATTATCTCTACCCGAAAAAGGCGTTTGGGAGGCTGGCCGGCTCAAAAGAGCTTGTAATAATGGTCCACGGGCTGAGAAACGACGGCGCAGGGGCAGTTGCAAAGGCGGTAATTGCAAGAAACAGGCTGCGCAAGCTCGGGTACGGGCACCCGGTAATAGGGTTCAGCTATGACTCGAACACCACGGGCGCGCACCTCGTAAAACATTCAAGGCGCGCCCTTGCAGTGGGGCAAAAGATTGCAAAGAAGAACGGGCGCAACCTGGGGATGTTCATAAGGGACTTTAAGAGGGACAGCCCGGATATAAGGATACGCCTGCTTGGGCACTCGCTTGGCTCGCAGGTGATATACAGCGCGCTCGAGTATATCTCAGATGCTGCTGATATTGTGGAGAGCGTCCATCTTTTCGGGGCGTCGATTCCGAGCAATTCCCTGTCTGTTCGGCGCGGCTCTGCCGTGCAGCGGGTCGTGCGCAAGAAAATAACAAACCACTATGCCCCCGCAGACAACGTGCTGCTGCAGGCAGACGACTCGGGGCATGTCCCGGGACCGCTTGGCCTCAACGGGGCGTCAGGAACAACGATACCAAAGTACTCGCAGAAAAAGGTCAGGCCAGAGAACCACAGGTTTGCAAGCTATGCCAAAGTACTCGGGTCGTTCCCCTGATATGCGATGGTTTTTAGAGCCTGCGGGACCTTGATGCGTCATGGTGCAGTCGGCAAACTTTGCAGTGCTTGGCAAAAACATTGCGCCAGATCTCGGAAAAAAGGGGCCCACATCAGACCTTGCATTCTATGACAGAAAGGACTCGGACGTGATAAGGACGTGGGTGCATCCGACAGGCTATCCCGACAAGATACAGCCGATGATCCAGGCAATTGCAATGTCAGAGTTTGCAGTGTTGTGCGTGGAAAATCTGGACAAATTTGCAGGCGAGCAGATAATCGCGCTAGACATGCTGAAAAAAGACAGGGGCGTGCTCTTGCACACGTTTGATGTGGATGCGGGGCGGCTTGAGGGAATGATAAAGGGGACGGCAGTCGAAAAGTACGTCAGGGCAGAGCACGACACGGTAAGGGAGGCAGTCGATGCCTTTGAGCCCATACAAAACGACGGGCCGCCAGAAGTGGTAGTGGATCAGTGCTTTGATGTAAAGGGGGTCGGGACGGTAATACTTGGGAACGTCACGTCAGGAACAATAAAGCAGTACGACACGCTCAAGCTGTACCCGGGAGGGGCAGAGGTGCTGGTAAAGTCGATTCAGATGCATGATGACCCTGTCACAGAGTCTGCTGCCCCTGCAAGGGTGGGACTGGCAGTAAAGGGGGCAAGGCCGGAGGACGTGGGGCGCGGAGACGTGCTTTGTGAGGATGCAGACGTGCGTACAGAGATGGAGCTGGACTTTGCAAAGAGCCCGTTTTACAAGGGCGAGCCCACCGAGGGGCAGGGCTGCCTTGCATGCGTGGGCCTGCAGATAAGGGCCGCCAAGTTCTCATCGCTCTCCCCGCTGAAACTGGCCTTTGAAAAGCCGGTGGTGTGCAAAGAGGGGCAGACGGTAATGATACTAAAGCCCGAGTCAGAGACCGTGAGGATAATGGGAAGCGGCACGATCCGATAGACTGAATAAAACCGTTCTGCACTATTATAATGATGGAACCAACGCGCGCCTGTCCAGTGTGTCCCGGATGCGGCTCCAAGAGGTTTGTCAGGCTTGCCGGCAAGGGAGTGGTGGTGCGGTGCCGCTCTTGCGACAGGGTGATAGAGATTCCATGATTAATATTTGCTGTGTCTGTGCGTTGTGGTAATGGCAAAGACGTGGAAGGATGCAGACATTAGCCTTGACCCGATAAGGGATCAGACCATAGCTGTGATAGGTTATGGGATACAGGGAGATGCCCAGGCAAATAACATGAAGGATTCGGGCTTGAACGTGATAGTGGGGCTCCGGGAGGGCGCCAGCTGGAAAAAGGCAGAGTCAGACGGGCATACGGTAATGTCAGTCGCAGATGCTACAAAAAAGGCAGACATTATCCACGTGCTGATTCCAGACATGCTCCAGAGCCAGATATACAAAGACGAGATCGGACCCAATCTCTCAGAGGGAAACGCGCTCTCCTTTTCGCATGCAGCGGCGATATACTGGAAGTGGATAGAGGCGCCAGACAACATTGATTTGATAATGCTTGCGCCAAAGGGGCCGGGCTCCAAGGTGAGGGAGACGTACCTTGAGGGCTTTGGGACCCCGTCGATCGTGGCAGTCGAGCGCGACCATACCGGCAAGGCGTGGGATCGCACGCTCGGGATGGCAAAGGCGATAGGCAGCGCGCGCGCAGGACTAATCCAGACCACGTTCAAAGAAGAGGTGGAGACTGACTGGTTTGGCGAGCAGGCAGACCTGTGCGGCGGTGCCGCATCAATGGTTACAAACGCCTTTGAGACGCTAGTGGAGGCCGGATACCAGCCGGAGATTGCATACTTTGAGGTGCTGCACGAGCTAAAGCTGATAGTGGACATGATTCAAAGATACGGCATTAACGGCATGTGGAGGCGCGTAAGCGAGACTGCAAGGTACGGGGGGCTGACGCGCGGGCCCATGGTAATGGACGACTCTGCAAAGGAGAGGATGAAAAAGGTGCTGGAGATGATCCAGGACGGCACGTTCAACCGGGAATGGGTCTCAGAGTACCAGAAGAACGGCAAGGATGCGTTTGCCAGATATATGAAACAGTACGACGAGCACCAGATTGAAAAAGTAGGAAAACAGATGAGAAAGATGATGTGGCCTGACTCTACAGAGTGACCGGATGGAATTTTGCCAGATGTTGACCCCGAGCTAGATCAAAGCGCATTATACGGTTAATATTCTGGACTTGTCCTGAGCATGCTCTTGAAGGAATTCGAAAAGCTTGGCATTGCGGCAACTG
>RHFB01000018.1 GCA_003724285.1 Nitrosopumilus sp. H13
AGTCCGCACTGCATGGCAGACACGACTCTATGGTATTTCCAGATCGCCTGCTGGGATGTTAATGACGCATGATATAATAATGCTTGAAGATCCCCCCTGATTTATGCACACAGTGCGCATCCCCAAGGTAATCAACTTTGGCAAGGACGCTCTGTCCCAGACAGAGTATCCAAAGAACGCCCTAGTCGTTACCACCGTTCCGCCAGAGCTCTCTGACAAGTGGCTGGCAAAGATGGGCATCCAGGACTATATGCTGTATGACAAGGTAACGCCAGAGCCCTCGATTGACGACGTAAATAATGTGATCTCCGAGTTCAAGGACAAGAACCCGTCAGTCCTCATAGGACTTGGCGGCGGAAGCTCGATGGACGTGGTAAAGTACGCGGCGCCAGAGATGAAAAAGGAAAAGATTCTGATTCCGACCACCTTTGGAACGGGGGCCGAGATGACCACGTACTGTGTCTTGAAATTTGACGGCAAGAAAAAACTGCTTCGGGAGGACAGGTTTCTGGCAGACATGGCAGTGGTGGACTCGTACTTTATGGACGGGACTCCAGAGCAGGTGATCAAAAGCTCCGTCTGCGATGCATGCGCCCAGGCGACAGAAGGGTACGACAGCAAGCTTGGAAGCGACCTGACTAGAACCATGTGCAAGCAGGCCTTTGATATCTTGTATGATGCTATCATGAACGGCAAGCCAGAGGAATACCCGTACGGCTCGATGCTCTCCGGCATGGGCTTTGGCAACTGCTCGACCACCCTGGGCCATGCGCTCTCCTACGTGTTCTCAAACGAGGGGGTGCCCCATGGCTATTCCCTCTCCTCGTGCACCACCATAGCTCACAAGCACAACAAGTCCGTATTTTACGACCGGTTCAAAGAGGCCATGGCAAAGCTTGGGTTTGACAAACTGGAGCTAAAGGCGGACGTCTCAGAGGCCGCAGACGTGGTCATGACTGACAGGGGACACCTTGATCCCAACCCCATTCCCATATCCAAGGCAGACGTGGTAAAGTGCCTAGAGGACATAAAGGCAGGCAACCTCTAGATCGGCATCTGCGGGATCGGCACTTGACTAAACTTATTTATTCTGATATCAGGACATTGGTGTAATTGGAAGAAAAAAAGATAAAGTTCGGCATTCAAAACGGGCTCAACGTAGCACGGGCAGGATACACCGAGGATCAGATACTGACTGCCTGCATGCTTGCAGACAAGACCGGCTATGATTCCATATTCTACATGGACCACACAAACGTGCCCCAGTGGAAAAACGCAATAGTGCTGGATCCGTGGGTGATGCTCTCTGCCATTGCGGCCATAACAAACAACGTCGAGATTGGAACGTGCGTGACTGATGCAATCCGGCGACATCCCTCAAACATAGCACTTGCTGCAATCACGCTTGACAGGGTCTCAAAGGGCAGGGCGATCCTGGGGATCGGGGCAGGCGAGGCCCAGAATTTAAAAGAGTTTTGCATCCCGTTTGAAAAGCCCGTCTCAAAGTGGGAGGAGCAGATAGAGGTGATTCACACGCTTTACACGTCTACTCCGGACAACACGGTAAACTATGAGGGCAAGTACTACCGCCTAGAGGGCGCATGCCTGCAGGCTCCCCCGGTGAGAAAGCCGCGCCCGCCCACATACATGGCGTCTGGCGGCAAGCGCACGCTTGCGCTCACAGGCAAGCTCGGCGACGGCTGGCTGCCGATAGGATACACCCCAAAGCTCTTCGAGGATCACAAGGGTCAGATCAAGGCGTCAATGGATGTAAACAACCGCACGCAAGAAGACAGGGACAACTTTCAGTATGCGCTTGACATAGACGTGTATTTTTCTGATGACGCAGAGGAATCATGGGCCCGCATGAAAGAGGCAGTAAAGGTGAGCCTCTTCAAGCCGGAGATACTCAGGGTGCACGGCCTAAAAGAGATAGAAGGCTTTGACTTTAGAAAGTACTTTACAGAGTACTCGATGTCCAACCAGGACTGGATCGTAAAGATGCGCGAGGCGGCTACAAAGATTCCCGAGACCGTGGCGCGCTCATCTACTGCAGTCGGCACTCCCGATGACATAATCCCCACGTTTGAGAGGTTCATGGATGCGGGGGTCAACCACTTTGTAATTCGGTTCTGGGGAAAGAACTATTTCGGCTCTATCGACAAGTTTGCAAGCCACGTAATGCCTGCCCTACGCGAAAAGGCTGCCAAATAGCCAAGCCTCCGGATTCAGGTATTTTATACTGCCAGAGCGTCTTGGTGTAATAAAATCTAGAGGCAGAGTCAACTTTTGAAACGTTTGGGGCTTTTGAATATTCGTACCATTATGTATATGGACTATGAGACAGAGTGTACAAGACTCGGATGCCAGATTCTCAAGATAGAGGAGATGGCCGCAGAACTTGACTCCGACTAGTTTGAATTGGCATTCACGCCTGAATCGACGTTTTTGATCCAAAAGATCAATGAGACGCCCCTGCTCATGATCTTTTAAAGATGTTTAAAAAGTAGGGGTCCTATACCCACATGAGCCCGAGGTCGCCTCCGCGAATACGTAGAGACCCAAGGGATTCGAGTATAGGCACCATACATACGGAATTCTACTTAATATGTTTTATTTTTGATTCTGGATCCCTGTTGATATGGGCGCGAATTTGCGATCTATAAACCCCCACTCTGAATTGTGCTATCACCTAGAGCTCGCAGTGCTGCCTATACCACCAATGCCTGTTTTTATCTAAATCAGAACCTAGAGAAGACAGCACTTTTGTCTATGTATAACTTTACAGAATCGCATACTGCAAGCATTAATCTTGGATGTCCGGATGGATTTTCCATCTTGTGCGCTTTTTGAAATCTTCCCGCGATATTGGGTTCATACCGTATTGCGGTTTGACATGTTTGATCTCACGAACTTTGCTTAGTCACTATAGTTTGGATTTATAAGGAGATTTTCCATAGCCTGCTCGTTGCAGCTGGCAGGAATTCTGCAGATGAGATCTCATGCCAAGATTGCCGAGTTTGCCGGGGGCTATCCCCAGGTGATTCCGATGAACTTTGTGTTCCTTGAGGGGGTCATTTACATGCACTCGCACACGAGGGGCGAGAAGCTTGACAACATTATGCGCAACGCCAAGGTGGGCTTTGAGGTGGACAGGGAGCTAGAGTTTCTGCCCTCGTATTTTGAGGATCTCGCAGACGCGTCCCTTGCAGACACGCTGTACATCAGCGTAGTGGTAAAGGGGACGGGATCCGTCGTATCTGACAGGGGCGAGAAGACGCGCGCACTCAACGGCCTGATGGCAAAGTACCAGCCCGAAGGCAGGTACGAGCCGGTCAGCGAGGACATGCGCGTACTTGATGCCGTGTCAGTAATCAAGGTAGAGCCCTCCTCCATGCGCGGCAAGTACAAGATCGGCCAGCACCTGAGTCCTGATGACAGGATGGCGCTGGCAGAAAAGATCCTTGCAAGGGGTTCGCAGTCCGCAGAGCGGACACTTGAGGTCATGGGCTTTGGAATCCGGAACGGCAAGCCGGAGATGCTCGATGAGCCGGTCTGGTAGATTCACTTGCTTTAAATTCAGTTTTCTTTGATTATCTCCGTTGAAAGGAGCCCAGTTCAATCTTGTGTCCGAGTATGCCCCCACCGGCGACCAGCCGCAGGCAATAGATGCCCTTGTGCGCGGCGTCAAAAGGAGGGCGGTTCAGACCCTACTGGGTGTGACAGGCAGCGGCAAGACATTCTCCATTGCAAACGTCATTGCAAGGACGGGCAAGAACACGCTTGTCATATCCCACAACAAGACGCTTGCAGCACAGCTGTATTCTGAGCTAAGGCAGTTCTTTCCGCAAAACAACGTGGGCTATTTCGTGTCATACTATGACTATTACCAGCCTGAGAGCTACCTGCCGCAGACTGACACGTACATTGAAAAAGACACGCAGATCAACGAAAAGATAGAAAAGATGCGCCTAGAGGCCACGGCCATGCTGCTCTCAGGCGAGCCTACCATCGTGGTGGCCACGGTATCGTGCATCTATTCCCTTGGCAACCCCCGGGACTGGGAGGATCTGGCCATAACCGTGGGGCCCGGCGACAAGATGAGCCGGGGAGATCTCATCAGGCGGCTAGTCGATGCCAGATACGAGCGAAACAGCACCGAGGTGGCCCCCGGAAACTTTCGCGTCCGGGGCGATACCATAGACGTGACGCCTGCATACTCTGAGGATCTGGTAAGGATATCCATGTTTGGCGACGAGGTAGAAAAGGTCTCGGTACTTGATCCGGTCTCGCTCAAAGAAAAGGGCAAGATATCGCAGATCAAGGTATTTCCAGCAAAGCACTATCTGATTGCAAAGGACGTGCGCGAAAAGGCAGTAAAGTCGATCAGGGAAGAGCTTGCAGGGCGCCTGCCAGAGCTCAACGAGCTTGGAACCCAGCGCCTGGAGATGCGCACAAAGTATGATCTAGAGATGATTGAAGAGCTTGGCTACTGCTCTGGAATCGAGAACTATTCGAGGCACTTTGACGGAAGAAAGCCCGGGGAGAAGGCGTTTTGCCTGCTTGATTTTTTCGGGGACGACTATCTGCTGGTAATAGACGAGTCGCACGTCACGCTGCCGCAACTTCACGGCATGTACAAGGGCGACTATTCCCGGAAAAAAGAGCTGGTAACATACGGCTTTAGGCTTCCCAGCGCGTATGACAACCGCCCGCTAAAGTTCGAAGAGTTCGAGGAGTATGTCGACAACACGATATTTGTCTCTGCCACCCCCTCACAGTATGAGAAAAAGACGTCCTCTTGCATAGCAGAACAGCTAGTCAGGCCCACAGGCCTGCTTGACCCCACTATAGACGTGCGGCCCACAAAAAACCAGATGGATGATCTCATATCCGAGATAGGCGCCAGGGCCGCAAGATCCGAGCGTGTGCTAGTCACCACGCTCACAAAGAGGATGGCCGAAGATCTAGCAGAATACCTCTCAAAAAAGCAAGTCCGGGTCAGGTACATGCATTCAGAGATAGAGGGCCTGCAGAGGACGGAGCTGATAAGGCAGCTGCGCCTAGGCGAGTTTGACGTGCTAGTAGGAATAAACCTGCTCCGGGAGGGCCTTGACATACCCGAAGTCTCCCTTGTCGCGATACTTGACGCAGACAAGGAGGGCTTTTTGAGGAATTTCACCAGCCTGATTCAGACGTGCGGCCGCGCCTCAAGAAACGAGAACGGCGCCGTCATAATGTATGCCGATGTCACCACCCAGTCCATGACTGCCGCCATACGCGAGACAGACCGCAGGAGAAAAAAGCAGATAGAGTACAACAGGACCCGCGGCATCACGCCGCGCACAATCACAAAGTCAATCCCCGAGCAGGTGGCGACCCTTGATGATACAAAGCTAAAGTCAGGCCACGACCTGGCAACAGACGTAATAGAGCTAGAGGCGCAGATGAAAAAGCACTCTGAGGAGCTTGATTTTGAGCAGGCAATAGAGTGCAGGGATAGAATAAAAAGACTCGAAAAGGAGATCAGACTAAAGAATGAAAAAAAATAGGCGCGTCACAGATCCCGGTCAGAGCATGCTCAAGATACGCGGGGCACGGCACCACAACCTCAAGAACCTTGACGTGGACATCCCAAAGAACCGCCTCGTGGTGATAAGCGGCCTGTCCGGCTCTGGCAAGTCCACGCTTGCATTTGACACCATCTATGCAGAGGGCCAGAGGCGCTATGTGGAGTCACTCTCTGCGTATGCGCGCCAGTTTCTAGAGATGATGGACAAGCCAGACGTCGACTCGATTGAGGGCCTCTCCCCTGCAATATCAATACAGCAAAAGACCACAAGCAAGAACCCGCGCTCTACTGTGGGCACCACCACTGAGATCTACGACTATATGCGCCTCCTCTATGCGCGGGTGGGCACGCCGCACTGCACCAACTGCGGCAAAAAGATCTCGACGCAGTCAGTAGAGACCATATGCGACTCTGTCCTCCGCGACTTTGGAGGAAAGATGCTCGTGCTTGCCCCCGTCGTGCGGCGCAAAAAGGGGACGTATGAAAAGCTCTTTGAGCAGATTCGCAAGGACGGATACTCGAGAATCCGCCTGGACGGGAACGTGCTGAGCCTAGACGACGAGATCCCTCCACTTGACAGGCAGAAATGGCACAACATTGAGATCGTCGTGGACAGGATCACGGCAGAAAAGTCGGAGAGATCCCGGCTCTTTGAGGCCGTGCAGACTGCCATAAAGGCATCAAAGGGCGATGTAATGATATCTTCTGAAAAATCAGAAAAGATCTTTTCGCAAAACAACGCGTGCCCCTACTGCGGCCTGACGATCGGCGAGCTGGAGCCTAGGACGTTCTCGTTTAACTCGCCGTTTGGCATGTGCAAGACGTGCAACGGGCTGGGGATAAAGCTAGAGTTTGATCCCGATCTCGTGATCCCCGACAGGACCAAGTCGATTCTTGACGGGGCAATAGTTCCGTGGAGCGGCAGGTTCTCCTCGTTTAGGCGGCAGGCGCTCCGGGCAGTCGGAAAAAAGTTCGGCTTTGATCTGATGACCCCTATTGAAAAGATAAAGCCAAAGCATCTTGAGATAATACTGCACGGTGCAGACGACCTGATAGACTTTAAGTACCGCTCAAAGTCCGGCGACTCGTCGTGGCAGTACACTGACGCGTTTGAAGGCGTGCTGGTGAACCTGCAGCGCGTGTTTTTGGAGACCGATTCGGAATCCAAGCGCGAGTGGCTAAAGCAGTTCATGCGCGACATACCGTGCAATGCGTGCTGCGGCAAAAAGCTGAGGCCCGAGTCGCTTGCAGTGCGGATAAACAAGATGGGAATAATGGACGTATGCGACCTCTCAATTGACCGCTGCTATGACTTTTTCTCCACGCTGCGCCTGACTGAGAACGAGCAGCACATTGCACGGGACGTACTAAAGGAGATCAAAGAGCGCCTAGAGTTCCTCATGAACGTGGGGCTCAACTATCTGACCCTCAACCGGCTCAGCTTGACGCTGTCAGGAGGCGAGTCGCAGAGAATCCGGCTTGCGACCCAGATAGGATCAAACCTGACCGGCGTGCTTTATGTGCTCGATGAGCCCACCATAGGGCTGCACCAGCGCGACAACGAGCGGCTGATAAAGACGCTGACAAAGCTGCGGAACCTTGGAAACACGGTCATCGTAGTAGAGCACGACGAGGAGATAATACGCAACTCTGACTGGATAGTGGATCTGGGCCCGGGCGCAGGAATTCATGGGGGAAACGTGGTCTTTGAGGGCACGATAGAGAAGATACTTGACGGACACAAGTCAGTCACCGGGGACTATCTCAAGGACCGCACCCTGATACGCCTCCGGGATCGCGTGCGCAACCGCTCTGGCTCGCTTGTAGTCAAAAAGGCATCAGAGAACAACCTAAAGGGGATAGACGTGGAGATTCCGCTGGGACTGTTTGTTGCAGTCACGGGCGTGTCCGGCTCTGGCAAGTCCACCCTCATAAACGACATACTGCTAAAGGCGCTGCAAAACCACTTTTACAAGTCAAACACCAGGCCGGGCCGCCACAAGGGAATCTCGGGTCTGCGCAACATTGACAAGGTGATTGCAATCGACCAGTCGCCAATCGGCAGGACCCCGCGCTCAAATCCGGCCACCTATATCGGCGCGTTTACGCCCATCCGGGATCTGTATGCAAATACCGAGCTGTCAAGGGAGCGCGGATACGCCCCCGGACAGTTCTCGTTTAACGTGGCAGACGGCCGGTGCTTTGCGTGCGAGGGGGACGGAGTAAAGCAGATAGAGATGCAGTTTCTCTCTGACGTCTATGTAAGGTGTGACGAGTGTAAGGGCAAGAGGTACAACTCTGAGACGCTCTCCGTACTCTACAAGGGCAAGAACATCTCTGACGTGCTTGACATGACAGTGTATGAGGCCCTAAAGTTCTTTGAGAACGTGCCGGCGATAAGACGCAAGCTGCAGACAATGTACGACGTCGGGCTTGACTATATCAAGCTCGGCCAGTCCTCCACGACGCTGTCAGGAGGCGAGGCACAGAGGGTAAAGCTTGCATCTGAGCTCTCAAAGAGGGGGACATCAAGGACGCTTTACATACTTGACGAGCCGACTACGGGCCTGCATTTTGCAGACGTGCAAAAGCTCCTAGAGGTGCTCAACAGGCTGGCAAACCTCGGGAACACGGTGGTGGTAATAGAGCACAACATGGATGTGATAAAGAACTCTGACTGGCTCATAGACCTGGGACCGGAGGGCGGCGATGAGGGGGGCAGGATAGTGGCCTCGGGCACGCCGCATGACGTTGCCAAGGCTCCGAAAAGCTATACGGGAAAATACCTCAAAAGGCTGCTAAAAAATGGACGCTGACACAAAGACTGCAATCCCGCGCTCGCCTGGGATCTACCTGATGAAGGATGCGGCCGGCGGCATCATCTATATCGGCAAGGCAAAGAACCTCAGAAACCGCGTAAGGTCGTACTTTGCAGGCAAACAAAACTACAAGACGCAAAAGCTGGTAGAAAACATTGCAGACATCGAGTACATCCTCACTGACAATGAAAGCGAGGCGTTCTTGCTCGAGTCCAACATGATAAAGAGATACAGGCCCAAGTTCAACATTGAGCTAAAAGACCAGCAGAGATACACGTATCTGCGGGTATCTGACGAAAAATATCCGCGGCTGCTTGTTGCAAGAAGGACCAGGGACGGCAAATTTCTTGGCAGGGGGCGCACGTTTGGCCCGTTCACCCGGGGGAGCTCAAAACTGCTTACAATTGGCTCCCTTCGAAAGGCGTTTCAGATACGTATTTGCAAGACGCTCCCAAAAAAGGTGTGCCTAGAGTACCATCTTGGCAACTGCGAGGGCCCGTGCGAGTTTGCAGATGCGCAAAAGAGATATCCGCAGCACGTTGACGCGCTGCAAGAGGTGCTGCGGGGCGGGGCAAAGTCCAGAATATTTGCATCAAAGCTCAAAGAAGAGATGAAGCAGGCCGCCGGTGATATGCAGTTTGAGCGGGCCCGGGACATACGTGACACGCTCATCCGGCTTGGCAGCCTCAAATCCGGGCAAAAGATGGAGCACGTTAAAAACTCTGACGAGGAATACTTTGGAATAGGCATAATAGAGCATGCCGCCACGGTGATGAATTTCAGGATACTCAACGGAGTGATCCGGGACAGCGACAAGTTCTTTTTTGACCTGGTAGGCGACAACTCTTTTTCAAACTTTCTCTACCAGTACTATACCACCCACAAGATCCCGCGCCTGATCCATGTGAGCTCCATGCCAGAAAACCACATACTGCTTGAATCCCTTCTTTCCGGGCTGGCAGGCCGCGGTGTGCAGATATCCGTGCCTGCAAGGGGCAAGAAAAAAGAGATCATAGACTTGCTGATGAGGAACATCGGCCTGATTCACTCCAAGGGTGGGGATCCGGGACTAGTCGAACTCAAGGACGTGCTCCGGCTTCCTGCAGTACCGCAGGTCATAGAGTGCTTTGATATATCAAACCACGGCGCCGACTTTGCAGTGGGCTCGATGTCAAGGTTTGTCGGGGGCCAGCCAGACAGATCCGGGTATAGAAAGTTTAGAATCAAGACCGTGTCAGGCCGGGATGATTATGCAATGATAGGCGAGGTCGTAATGCGCAGGTACCGCGGCCTTGCAGATGCGGGCTCTGAGCTTCCCGATCTAGTGGTGATAGACGGCGGAAGGGGGCAGCTTGGGGCGGCGCTCAAGTCTCTTGAATTACTAGGTCTTGAGATTCCATGCATCTCGCTTGCAAAGGAAAACGAGGAGGTCTTTGCCCCCAAGAAGAGGGCGCCGGTGGTGATTCCACGGGACAGGCGATCGCTGAAGATACTCCAGCACGCGCGAGACGAGTCGCACAGGTTTGGAGTGGCATACAACAGGACGATCAGAAAGAACCAGATAAAATAAAAAAAGAAAGTTTGCCGATTAGTTTACAGTTACGCTACCTGCCATCCAGGGGTGGACGATGCAAAAGTAGTCGTACTCGCCTGAATCCTCAAAGGTGAACGAATACGTTGCACCTGCCAGAATCAGACTACTGTCAAACTCGCCGGTAGGGCCGTTGCTCAGAGAGCCGGCTGTTACCGTGTGTGCGGCCGTATCGACATTGTCCCATTCTACAGTGTCACCATAGGTGATGACGACGTTTGGAGGTAGATAGCACTCGTTGGTTTCCTCGCATCCTTGCACTGCGCTTCCTACCGGAATCGTAACAGCGTGCGTCTGCGGTCCTGCGTCTGCCATCTTGTCGTCTTTCATCATCTTGTCGTCCATCATCTTGTCGTCGTCTTTCATCATCTTGTCGTCCATCATCTTGTCGTCCATCATCTTGTCGTCCATCATCTTGTCGTCGTCTTTCATCATCTTGTCGTCCATCATGATATCCGATGGATCGGACTGTGCTGCTGATGGAATGGTTCCTGTAGAGGATAGGGTCGCACCACTAAATGCGATTCCCACGCCGATAGCTGTAATTGCAATAGAAATTGCAATTGCCGCTTTGTCCATGCTAGTCATGTTATTTCCATGGCTTTTACCATGCTAAATAAACCTAATCGTGATTTTTTCGCAAATATCTGGATTCTGCAAGCATCCGGGATGGCTGTCGGCAGTATTTTCCTCCAAGACGCCACACATTGCTGCCGGTTCAAAATGCAGCTGCAAGACAGACTGCCTGTTCTGATGCCGCCTGAGACTTGTCCCACGCACGGGTCTGAAATTTTTCGAGGCGCGCCAAAACCGTGCATTGTTGCAATTGTCAACCAAAAAGGGGTCAATTGTCTATATAATTTGAATCTCTTCCTTATGATCGTACATTCGGACGTTTACTCATGCTCGAGTCGCACGTCTTCTTTACGCAAATGGTGGACGAACTTGTAGAGTTTTCCGAGTATGATCCAGAGCTTGCAGACGGAATAAAATGGCTTGATGATCAGGCCAGGCAAAAAGGAATTACATTTTACGACATGGTCTTTGAAGTTCTTTACAGGCACGACGTAAACATAAAGGCCAAGGACTGGATTCGCACCAGAAACTAGTCCCTCAGATTCAGCGCCTTGTACTCGCATCCTTCAGGGCCACAATACTTGCCTACATACGTCGCCTTTGGTCTGTACAGCGCAGGCTTTGGAGCCGCCTCTGCAAACTTTTCTTCGATTATGTGGGCTGCCCATCCTGCCACGCGCGAGATTGCAAATATGGGCGTGTTGAGATCCATGGGAATCTTTAGCATGTAGTATATGGATGCGCTGTAGAGATCCACGTTGGGGTATATGTCGTGGTTCTTTTGAGATTTCATCTCTGATATGGTGGCATTCTCCACGCTTTCTGTAATGTCAAACCACGGATCGCCTGTCTTTGCGGCAAGCTTGGCAGACATGTCCTTTAGCACCCGCGCGCGCGGATCATACGTCTTGTATACTGCATGCCCCATCCCCATAATCCTTTCTCCGTCTGCAATCTTTTGGCGTATCCATCCGGCTACGTCCTGCGTGCCGATCTCCAAGAGCATCTTCATGACCTCTGTGTTTGCCCCCCCGTGCAGCTCCCCGCTGAGTGCGCCTATGGCCGCGCTTGACGCCGAATACATGTGGGCCCTAGTTGATGCGACCTGTCTTGCCGTAAACGTGGATGCGTTAAATGTGTGATCCGCATGGAGGATTAGACACACGTCAAATATCTTCTCAACCTCTGGCAAAGGCCTCGTACCAGTCATCATGTATAGAAAGTTTGCCGCATGACTCAGGGACGGATCCGGGTCTATTAGCTCCTGTCCGTTTCTTATCCGCTGCCAGCTGGCTATGATTGTGGGCACCTTTGCGATCAGGTTTATGGCCCTGTCATAGCTTGCATCCTTGTTTGAAAACTCCTCGTCATAGTATCCTGCCAGGGCTGCCACGAACGCCTGAAGCATGTCCATCGGGTCTGCGTCCTTTCTCCAGTTGCCCATGTTCTTTTGCATCTGCTTTGGGACGTATCTTGCCTCGTTTAGCTTTGCAGAGAACTCGTCTAGCTGGTGCTTGTTTGGCAGATCGTCATATAGCAGCAGGTATGCCGTCTCCTCAAAAGTGGACTTTTTTGTGAGCTCCAGTATGTCGTATCCGCGGTAGATGAGCCTGCCCTTCTCGCCGTCGATATTTGAGATTCTGGTATCTGCAATCTCGATTCCGCGCAGTCCGATGTTCTTGGTCTCCATGTACCATACATCGTAAAATCTTCTATTATGTTTTCGCACACGTCTCAGTTTAAAGCATTTAGTCTAATATGGCAACTTTTGGTCATAAATGAGCGCTTTTAATCAAAGCGTATGAATGCAGAAGAGCGCAGACGCCTGCAGAGGCTCGATGATCTAGTGCAAGGCTCCACGCACGAGAACCTCAAAAAGATCCAAGAGGTAGACAGGCACACCCAGATGGAGGGCCTGTCGCTTTACGACGTCTATGTGGACTCTGCGTCCCTGGTAAATGCGAGCATCAAAAAGCCCGCCAGATCCTAGCTTAGTCTTTAAATGAGGGACTGATATCCGCACCCATGTTGACTGCAAAAAAGCCTGCCGGTGCAAAAAAAACTGCGCCTAAAAAGCCTGCAAAAAAACCCGTAAAGAAATCCGCAAAAAAGACTGTTCCAAAAAAGACACAGCGCACAAAGGTGCTGTGCATCTCGCACAAGGAGGATGCCGACGGAATAAGCTCCGCGGCGCTAGTGCGCCAGGCCTTTGGAGGCGACACCGCACTTGTGGACTATCCGGGACAGATGGAAGCCCTGCAGGATGCGGCATCTGATGACAGGCTAAAGTCCCTCTATGTCTGTGATCTGGGACTAAGCAAAAAGACCCAGGACGAGTTCATTGATTTGATGACCACACTTCGAAAGAACAGGGTGTCAGTCACATACATTGACCACCACGACGTGGATCCAAAAGTCATATCATCGCTTGAAAAGATAAAGGTCAAGATAATCCACGACATAAACGAGTGCACGGCAATACAGGTGTATGGGGCCTTCAAGTCAAAGCTTAATGATCATGCCACGTTTGTAGCCGCCTGCGCGGCAATTACCGACTATATGGAGGACAGGCCGATTGGCTCCAAGCTGCTCCAGATGTATGACCGGCAGTTTGCCCTGATCAGCGCCACCGTGCTCACCTACAATATCACGGGACATCAAAAAGAGCCCGACTATCTGCTGTATCTGGTCAAGATGCTTGCAGACTCTAAATTTCCGCACCAGGTACCGGACTCTTTTGAATTTGCCCAGACCCAGGTGGCGAGGCTCTCAGAGATGATCGCAAAGGTGAATGAGGGCATGAAGAAGCTAAAGAATCTGGCCCACATGGAGGTGTTAGATGCGGGGGCAAGCGGGGCAGTCAACTTTGTAATGGGCCTGTCTGGCAAGGATGTCGGGGTGGCCTACAAGGAGCGAGTCGATCACGGGATCTATGCCGTCTCTGTCCGCGGATCCAAGAACTGCAAGGTGCACCTTGGCAAGATAGTCAACACGCTGTCCACTGACCTCGGGGGCTCTGGTGGCGGGCACGACAGGGCGTGCGGGGCGGTGGTTCCAAAGCCAAAGATAAAGCAGTTCATCACGGAACTAAACAAGAAGATCGGCTAGAGTTGGAACAATTTTTTAATACACCCGGGGCGCACTCTCTTTGAAATTGAACCCACGAATATACGTCCCGATAATGGCAGTTATCACAGTAGCAGCGGTGCTGTACGCGCTGGATGGAATCCCGGCGGCTCCGGCAGATCAGGCGGCAACTACTGCCGGGAATATTGACGCGGCTCCAGCAGATCAGAAAATAATGACTACTGACGGGGTAAAGCACAGCATTCCGCTTGAAAAGATCAGGGGAGGCGGCCCTCCAAAGGACGGCATCCCGTCAATTGACCGCCCCGTCTTTGCTTCTGCAGACGCGCAGTTCGTCTCTGACTCTGATACCGTGATCGGCCTTGACATAAACGGCGAGGCGCGCGCATATCCGCTCTTTATACTGGTGTGGCACGAGATAGTCAACGATGAGGTGGGCGGCGTCCCGGTATCTGTCACCTACTGCCCGCTGTGCTATACCAACCAGGTCTTCAAAAGGGTCATCGACGGGCAGACAGTGGAGTTTGGAACCTCGGGCAAGCTCTACAACAGCAACCTGCTCATGTATGACCGCCTTACAGAGTCCTACTGGAGCCAGGCGCTCGGCGAGGCTGTAAAGGGCGAGCTTACAGGACGCAGCCTGGAACTGGTTCCCTTTGACGTGATCACGTGGGGCGACTGGAAGACAATGTACCCGGACACCCTCGTACTTACCACCGAGACGGGACACGTCAGGTCGTATGCGACGGATCCATACGGCGACTATTACACAGAGCCGAGACTCTTTTTTCCAGTAGAGCACAGAGACGACAGGCTGCATCAAAAGGAGATCATAATCGGGTTCCATCTGGGGGACGTATACAAGGCGTACAGACAGGCAGACATAGAGGCCGAGTCGGTAATTAATGACTCTGTGGGCGGCGTGCCGCTAGTACTTGCATCCATGTACGAACAGAACATGCGGGTCTTTGAGCGCACAGTGGACGGCAAGATTCTTGACTTTGATGATACGGGCGGCGCAATGGTCGACTCGCAGACGGGCTCGGAGTGGAACTATGACGGTCTGGCAGTATCTGGTGATTATATAGGAGAGCAGCTGCGGCGCATGCCCATACAGCCGGGATTCTGGTTTGAGTGGGTTGCATTTCATCCCGGGACGCAGCTCTACGGGGGCAGCTGATGAGGCCCGTCTCAAAGGGGGTGCTTGTCGGCTGCATCACCGTTGTGGTATACCTGCTTGTAGTGGTATTGACCACCCCTGCGCTCAAGCCGCTTGCGGCGGTAAGCGCGGCAGTGCAGCTAAACTATGTAATCATTGCAGGGATGGGCATCGGAATCGGCCTGCAGATGTTCATATCTGAAAAGGCAAAGTTGCTTGGATGCCGGTTTGATGCAAAAAACAGGGTTCTCGGAGGCAACTCTGGGGCGGCCGCCACCACGTCGTTTTTCTCGTTTTTTTCACTGGTCCCGCTTGGCTGCTGCGGATGGTGGCTCTATGCGCTCTCGCTCTTGCCGGGAATAGTGGGTACCGGGGCCTCTGCCATACTAGTAGAGCACAGCCAGACCCTAGCGTATGGAGGACTGGCCATTGTATTTGGATTTGCAGGACTTGGCGCCTACAAGCTGAGGCGGGCGCAAAGGATCCGGATTACTTGAGCGTAATGGCAAGCGCAATCAGATCCCCCCTGCCCCTGCTTAGAAACTTTGCAAGCCTTGCCAAAATCCCGTACTTTTCATCCCTCCACGAGACGACCTCGCCTGTCTTCTCCGGCCTGACAAACTCAGAGGTTCCAGAAAGCCAGCTGCCATTGACTGCCCCCCTTATGCCGCACGCGGCAAGCCTTACCCCGGCGTTGTTTCGCAACCGCTTTACCTTGCCCGTCTGATCCCTAGTCACTATGTATATGGTTCCTCCTTTTGAGACAAACCAGACCGGCGTGCAGACGGCAGTCCCGTCTCTTTTGTATGTCTCTAGCAGAACATACCTTGATTCTATCTCATGCATTCTTTTTCCTCAATACTTTGCGCAGCTGCCGGTATGCCAGGACGGGCAGTACGCAAAAGACGCATCCTATCTCTGATACCGGACAGCAGCACAGGCAGCTGCACTGCCCCTTTTCATGGTTACATTCTCGGCAGCTCATGCCTCTTGCTCCTCGGCTTTGATCTCAGCCTGGTCTTGCAGCACGGACACATCACCTCTTCTGTGAAAAAGAACAGCGCGCACAGAGAGCACCATTTCTGGCCTATCTTGTAGCGGAGGTTGCTTGTAAGAGCTGCTGGCTTTATACGCTCGCAGAGTCCGCGACATACCTGAGCCATGACTGGTATTAGCTGAAAAAATATTTAAAAGGTTCCCCAAATCTCACACCTCTACTATCGCATCGATTTCAGTCATGGAACCAAGCGGAAGGCCTGCCACTCCCACCGCTATTCTCGAGTGCCTTCCCCTCTCTCCGAACACCTCGTAGAGCAGGTCAGATGCGGCATTGATCACCTGCGGATGCTTTGTGAATCCCGGCTCGGCATTGACAAATCCGGACAGCCTCACTATCTGGGATATGTCATCTAGCGGCACCGTCTTTTTTATCTGGGCCAGTATGTTTATGGCGCACAGTCTTGCAGACTCTTGGGCCTGCAAAATGTTAGAGTCTGACACCCTGCCCGTGTATGCCACCTTGCCGTCCCGGACGGGGATCTGCCCTGATACAAACAGCAGGCCCCCTGCCCTCGATACGGGAACATACGAGCCTGCAGGAGCAGGCGGATCCGGGAGACTTATTCCAAGTGACTCTAGCTTTTCCTCTATCTGGGACATGCCATGTTGCAGCATGCGGCTGTTTTTAGTTTTTACTGATCCTTATGTGGGTCTTTTCGCCCTTGCCGCCGTTTTGATATGCGGTTCTTGTCTTGTATCCCTGTCTCTGAAGGCAGCCGTTTAGCACAGAGACCCACGGAAGCGAGTGGCCGCTGTTGACCCTTGACTCGACCGTAATGTTTCTTGCCCCTGCCTCAAAGACTACGCGGCCAGAGCAGGTAATCTGCATGGCCGCATCCAGCATTCCAATAATGTCATCAAGCGGTCTTTTGAGGGAGATGCCTGATTTTTCAAGCAGCCTGCACATGTCAGGCTCGTGGTTCCTTGAGGACATGGCCGCGCCAAGCAGGTGCGGCAGCCCGGCCTCGCTGACTGTCTTGATCATCTTGTATATCTCTTGGGCCTCTGCCTTTGTCATGTCTGCAAGCGCCCGCGTCTTTGTAGCTCCCTTCCAGATGTTTGAAAAGATCTTTTCCTGGTTTGCCCCGAGTATGTCAGTTGATGAGAATGCCGCCCCCTTGCCGTTGCCGCTGTTTACCATCAGGATCTCAGTCTCATCAAAGATAAAACAGTTCTGCGTGATCTCTGATGCCCTGATGTCGGCG
>RHFB01000005.1 GCA_003724285.1 Nitrosopumilus sp. H13
ACCACGTGCCACTTTTCTGACGGGCGCCCGGCCATCCCGGGATCATCGGGATGGTACTGCAACTGCTGCAACAAGCAGGTGAGGATGAACCCGCATACGAGCATCTCCAAGAGGCTGTTACGGGAGAGCCAAGAGCTGGCAGGCAAGAGGACCGCGTACTAGACAAGTCCGGACAGAGAGCGCCAAAACCTGAATACCTGTTAAATCAGCAATCCCAAGACCTGCCATCGACATTTGGCATGAATCACACATGTCTGCCATAACCTCTTGGATTTTTTCAATATTGCGGGTGTTTTTTGAAATATTTACACAATTTTATGATAATTGATAAATACTTGATCATGCCCTTATCCTTGGATGGACGTCTTTGACAACTCGATAGTGGAGCAGATCGAGCTGCGGATGATCAGGCCATCAAAGTTCCCGGTAAGATACGATGCCAAGAACTCTGCCGAGTCTGCAAACCTCAAGACAAGCATAAGGGAGCACGGCCTGTTGCAGCCAATAGTCGTCAGGCCGCTAGAGCACGGCTTTGAGATCGTGGCAGGCCACAGGCGGTTTCACGCCTGCAAGAGCCTCAGATGGCGGTTTATCCCCTGCAAGATACGCGAATTCTCAGACAAGCAGGCATACGAGATCCAGCTTACAGAGAACCTGCAGCGAAAGTCGATGGATCCGCTCGAGGAGGCCGAGGCCTACCAAAAGTATGTGGTGGACTTTGGATGGGGAGGCGTAAGCGATCTGGCCCAAAAGATCGGCAAGAGCAGCAACTACATAACGCACCGGATGCAGCTTCTCAAGCTGTCCTCTGACATCAAGGAAAAGATTGCAAGCCGCCGCCTCAGTGTCAGCCAGGCAATCGAGGTCACCGCTCTGGATCCCGAGGCCGAGACCGGCATTGTTGATGAAATAATAGGAAACAACCTCACCATAAGACAGATACGCCAGATAAAGAGCCGGATCTCTCAGGACGAGTACGGCTACAAAAAAGAGTCAAGATCAAAAGAGGCCTCCATCATACAAAAGGACACCCTTGCGCTAAAGGTGGCGCTGTCCCGGATAGACGACCTCATTGACGACGCGCACAAGCTATCCCCCGCGAGGCGGGCAGAGCTGGTGGAGTTTCTGATGAATCAGAGAAGAACCATCCACTCGATGATAGACGACGCGATACACTGCAAGAAAAAGTGCCCCGGCTAGTTCTGCTGATGCCCGCCTATTTCCCAATAAATGGCGGGGCCCACTCCTTTAGGAACCGCTTGTACTCTGACTCTGTGTACGTCAGTCCTGCAAGCGAGGCGTCTGTCTGGGGCAAAAAGTCATAGACTTCGTACACCTGTATTATGTCGCCAAACAGGTTCCTGTAGATGTCGTTTTCCTCGTCTGCCATCTCGTTTGAGAGAAACGACTTTACGGTAATCCAGTCGTATCCGCCCCGCGTCCTGCCAGAGAACACAACAAACGGGGCGTCATTGAGATATTTTTTCAGCCCCTCAAGCCTCTTTGGAAGCGCCTGCGAGGTGCGAAACGTGACTAGGTCCACCCGTATCACCCGTGTCGGAATCTTGTTCGAATCCACGGATATGGTATAGTTTCTGATCACTCCCTCCTCTTCTAGGACGGATATCCTCGACTCGATCTCCTCCTGGGAAATGTTGTATCCAAACCCCTTCAAAAAGTCCCACATCTCAAAGGTGCTCTGCCTCGAGTTGTGGCTCAGCCCGGAGATTATCAGCTCGTCTACCTTGTCTACCATGGTTTAATCACCATGTTCTAATTAATATCCTTTTGAAATACCATATACCCGAAGGATCTGCCTTAATACGAGGCTGACACATTAGATACCCGTGGACTCTATCCTGCCCGAAAACGTCGGGTATGTGGTGCTGACCGGAGTCAGCCTGATCCTTGCTCTGGCCGTCACCCTGATGGTAAAGGCAGAGACAAAGTGGCTTGGAACCCGCAAGACATTCGAGTGGTTCTATACTGCAGGACGCACCATAAAGACCGGGCTCATTGCATCCTCCATAGTTTCTGCATGGACGTGGGCCGCCACGCTTCTCCAGTCCTCCACTGTTACGTACGAGTTTGGCATCGGCGGCTCCTTTTGGTATGCCGCAGGGGCCTCGATACAGGTGATACTGTTCTCGATACTTGCAATAGAGCTAAAGCGCAAGGCCCCGATGACCCATACGTTCCCGGAGATGCTCTATGCGCGGTTTGGCAGGCATCCGCACAAGGTGTTCTTGTTCTTTGGGCTCATGACAAACACCATAGTCACCGCAATGCTGGTGCTGGGCGGAGCCGCGGTGGTAAACTCGCTTACCGGGGTGGACATTACGATAGCCGCGTTTCTCATACCCCTTGGAATAGTCGTGTATACGGTGTTTGGCGGGCTAAAGGCGACGTTTTTTGCCGAGTATCTCAACACCGGATTCATCTTTGTGGTGGTGCTGATATTTGTGAGCGTTATCTACTTTGTAAGCCCGGACATTGGGGGCATTTCCGGAATGTATGAAAAGCTCACAGAGGCGTCGGCGCTGCGGCCTGTGGAGGGCAACGCGCTGGGCACATACCTCACACTCGCATCGGTAGGCGCGCTGATCTTTGGCATCATAAACATAGTGGGAAACTTTGGGACCGTCTTTGTAGACCAGTCGTACTGGCAGCGCGCAATAGCTGCCCGGCCCCGGGCGGCCACCGGCGGATTCATCATAGGGGGGCTGGCGTGGTTTGCAATACCGTTCACGCTTGCGACATCGCTGGGACTTGCGGCGGTGGCAACGGGGGTGACACTCACAGAGGATCAGATCGGCCTGGGCCTAGTGGCCCCTACTGCGGCCGCCTACCTCATGGGGGACCTGGGGGCGGTGCTCATACTCACCATAGTCTTTACTGCCGTAGTCGCGGCAGGCTCCTCTCAGCTGGTAAGCGTCTCATCGCTTGTCACCTATGACGTGTTCCGCACCTATCTCAAGCCGTCGGCATCAGGCAGGGAGCTGATGAGGATGTCGAGGTTTACAATCATCGGATTCGGGCTTGGAATGGGACTGCTTGCATCACTGCTGTTCCAGTTCGGAGTCAGCCTCCAGTACGTATACCTGACAATGGGCATACTCATAGGCTCGGCAGTCGCCCCCATATCATTTGCCATCTTGTGGAAAAAGACAAACAGGGTGGCAGCCACTGCCGCTGCCGTAACCGGTCTGGCGTCTGGAATCACAGCCTGGTTTCTGACTGCGCATGTAATGTACGGGGCGATTACAGTCGGTACTACAGGCAACGTGATCCCGCTTCTTGCAGGCAACATCGCCTCGATCGTAGTCAGCCTGGCAGTCACGCTGCTTGGCAGCCTGATCATGCCTGAGAACTTTGACTTTCGCGTGCTAAAGCAAAAGATACTCCTCGTTGATGACCGTGTCCGCTCGATGATAAAGCGCGACACGGACGAGGAGCTACTTGCCAGGGCGTCTGCATTCTGCAAGAGGGTGGGATTCGGGATATCGCTGTTTCTGGTGGTGGTCTGGCCCATGTCCATGTATCTGACAGAGTTTGTCCTGAATCTGGAGGCCTTTACTGCATGGGTGTTTCTTGCAGTGGTGTGGGCGTTCGGGGCCGCCGCAGTCACCATGTTCCTGCCCCTCATCGAGGCGCGGACCAGCCTGGGCAAGATAATCCAGCGGGCCGCCAAGTCCACAGAGTATGACGACCAGATTGACGGGGACAAGCCGGTGATGAAGGTTCTCGTGCCAGTCGACGGCTCGCCTAGATCACTCCAGGCGCTCAACGGGACAAACTACCTGTTTCGCGGCTCACAGGTGCACATCTTCTTGCTTCACGTCATGGAGTGGCCAGAAGATGAGAACATGGACGAGGAGATTACCTCCCAGATGCAAGAGGAAGGCAGGCTGATTCTGAGGAGCGTGGTGGTGCCCAAGCAGATGCGCGATTATACCCGGATTGTAAAGCTTGGGAATCCTCCAAAAAAGATTGCAGAGACTGCCAAAAGCCTGGGAGTCAACCTCATAGTCATGGGACGGACGGGCCTGGGCGGAACAAAAGATCTTGGCCACGTCTCAAGGGGGGTGCTCGAGCATGCATCAGTGCCAGTCACGCTTGTCTGATATGAGGAATCCGGAGGGGCACGGAGAAGACCCTCCTTGGCAGCGCATCCACTATTATCTCAAAGCTGATTCGCTCTGCGCCGTCAAGCTCCCTGCAGCACGTCCTGACACTCTTGATCCTCTCTGAAAGCTCCTGGGAATAGCTGCCAGAAAGCCGCAATGATTCTGCAAGATAGTGCCCGCAGTATACGGCAAGCTGCCCCGCGCTGATGAGCGTCTTTTTCCTGACCATGTGGCTGACATTTTGATACATTGCATCAAAGTCCTTCTCATGAAGGCGGTCAAACCCCAGTATTAGGGATCTTTTTCTTCCGGCCAGCCTTATCCTGCATTCTATCCAGATCATACTCAGACGTGGCATGCTGCAAGTTAAGCGCTGATGCGACAGGAAATATTTTATAGCATGCAGAAGCAGCCGGGATCTGCGGCATTATCTCATGACTTTCTGATCTCTGAGAACGGCACGCCAATCACGCGCTCCCGCACGGCGCCTACAACCCCAAAGACTGCGTCCCTCATCTGCTCTGTCCTGTTCCCGAGCATCCGCACAAGCAGCCCCGCGTCATCCCTGGCAATGGTGGCCCCCCCAAAGACCTCGCTGTCTGCAAGAATCGAATTGACTTTTTCACATATCTCCGGGACGTACCGGGCAGGAGTCAGGACGTACACGGTTCCCACGATTCCATACCCGCCCATCACCCCGAACCCGGACATTGTGCGCTTTTTTGGCTCCATGCATGCAGAGTCGATCATCCTGTATGCCCCGTGCTGATCCCTTGCAGTCATCCTCAGGCAGCACGCGTCATACTCAAATGACTCCCCCATGCCGACCCTGCCGGGGGCGACCATCTCAGAGTATACCATGGTTGATTCGCCGTGTACGTCAAGGGACGTCTCTTGGTAGAACCGCGAGTCCCGGTACGGGATTATCTGGTCTGGCACAAGCTCAAGGTACGCGCCCTCCTCGAGCCTCACGTTTACCACCTGGGTCGCGCAGTTGGAGTCCATGCCGTATATCCGCGTGGCCCCCTGCGTGGTGATGTGGGCCCTTGAATCCCTCCCCATGCTGATGTCAATCCTGTACCTGTCCCCCTGGAGTATGCCCCCTGACGCGGACACCATGTACAGGTATGCAAGAGGATCGCCGCATCGCAGCACCCTCTGGACGTGCAGCGGAATCTCCGAGTATGCTTCTGCCAGCACCGTCTTTCCCGAGTCGAGCCGGAGCCCCACCTGCAGCAGGCCGTTCTTGCCTGACTTGCCCACGCCAAGCTGCCTTGTCTCAGAGTCAAACGCCCTGATCTGCGGAGGAACATGCAGCGGCGCATAGAACCCTTGCCCGTTCATGCCTCCTCCGAGTCAAACAGGACGTCGTGTATTATGCGTCCTGCCACCGCGCCGACTCCCTCGTCTGTCATACAGTTGACAAACACAAACGGCCTCTCGCCCCTGATCCTTTGCGCGTCATCCCTCATGGTCTCAAGGCTTGCGCCCACAAGCGGGGCCAGGTCCGTCTTGTTAATCACAAGCAGGTCGCAGCTCTCTATTCCCAGCCCGCCCTTTCTCGGATACTTGTCGCCGCCTGCCACGTCGATTATGTATATGAAATAGTCGGCAAGCCGCGGACTAAACGTGGTGGTAATGTTGTCGCCGCCGCTCTCGATTATCACCAGATCAAGCTCGGGATGCCTCTCTTCGAGCTCCTCGATTACAGAGATGTTCATGGAGGGATCCTCCCTTACCGCCGTATGCGGGCACCCCCCGGTGGCAAGTCCGATGACCAGGTTCTCTGGCAGCAGCCCCTTCCTTGTCGCAAGATTCTCCCTCATCCTGTCTGCGTCCTCCTTTGATATCACGTCATTTGATATGATGCTGACGCTGTACCCCCTTGCAGCAAGCAGGGGCACCACCCGCTCAATCAGCATGCTCTTGCCAGAGCCTACGGGCCCGCCGATGCCTATTCTTGGAATTCTTGCCATTATTCGTACCTCATGTGATGAACATCTTTGCGTCGGTTCCCTCGTGAACCATCTGGTAAATCTCCGCCTGCGGGACAAACTGCCACGCCTCTGATGCGGGCTTTTTGAGGCTCTCTGATACGGTCTCTGATATGAGCGGCTTGAGTGCGTGGATTACCTCCTGGCCTTCCATGTGGTCTATCATTCCAAGGCGCAAGGCGGCCCCCACGCTGCTTGCAAGATACCCGTAGAGAAACATTGCAAGCGCCCTCTCCGTCTTGATGCCCATGGCGCTGCAGCATACGCCAAAGGAGACGGGATACTCGCCGCTTGCCTTTTTGGAGACAATCATGGAGCAGTACCAGTCCAGGGTGTCGCTGGTGACAAACCCGGCCACGCACCTTGCAAGCTGGCCGCCTGACCTGCATGATGCCTCGCGCACCTCTTTGTTTGCGCGCATCGAGTGGCACATCGAGTCAAGCTCTGCTATCTCGTCGCGCCCCTGGCAGCGGTGGACGTTTGCAAGCATGACGCACTCGCAAGGCCCAAGCTGCCGGGTTATGACTGCCCCCAGGAACTCGCGCAGCTCCCGGGACGTGGTTATCTTTTTTTTCAAAAACATTGTCTCTATCCCGCCAGATGCCGCAAAGAGGCCGGTGGGAAACATTGAATCTGAGAGCTGCATCATGTGCAGGTCAGCCTCAGTGCTCATGCGCTCTTGCCCTCCTGTGAGGCGTGAACACCATCTCCTCAATCGACAGCGTGGCGCCAATGCCTGCAAACAGCTTTTCAAACACCTCTAGCTCCGAGTCTGCCTGGACCGGAAAATATATCACGCCTTTCTCCACTGCGACGGGCCTGTGATGGTTCCCAATCACGTGTCCTGCAACCACCCGCATCTCTGGATCATCAAGCCTGACTGATATGACCATTTCAGCAGTCTGCCTGACTATGATGGGCTTTTTGCCCCCTGCAAGTACATCGCCGTCCCGGAGAACGGTTCCGGGATCTAGAGACAGGCCTATGTCCGTCCCCCCGTCCGTCTCCCTTCTGAGCCTGCTCTTTTCAAGGTCGCCCCTTGAGATGCAGAGATGCTCAGAATCCCCATCGCAGACCCCGCCGTCATGTATGTTTCCAGAGATGGACGTGATCCGCAGCACAGCCTCATCTGGCAGCCTGCCAAAATTATAGTTTCTTACCGCGTCCCGGACTGATAAAAGGGGTTAATCCTCTTCACGACTGTGCCAATACTCGTCGTTGTTGGGGTTGCACTGGTCTGAGTGGTTGTCATCATCTGATTTTGCCATGTATCATGTTCTGACAGGTATCTATTAAAAATTACTATACACGAATCCCGCCTGCGGATCTTTAAATATTATTGCCTGATTATCAAGACCATGATGTTTACCCCAAGGGAGATTGACAAGCTGTACATCTTTCTTGCAGCCCAGCTTGCCCGGAGAAGAAAGGAGCGCGGCCTCAAGCTCAACCACCCCGAGGCAGTGGCCATAATCACGGATCACATACTAGAGGGCGCGCGCGACGGCAGATCCGTCCCGGATCTTATGAGCTCTGGCAAAAAGGTGCTTGGAAAAGACGATGTCCTGCCGCAGGTCCCGGATCTGATACATTCCATCCAGGTAGAGGCGACATTTGATGACGGTACAAAGCTGGTGACGGTGCACGATCCGATAGTGTGATGTGTGATGAAGCCAGGCGAATACATGCTATCAAAGGATCCCATAATCGCAAACCCGGGGAAAAAGACGCTATCTATCAATGTGACAAACACGGGCGACAGGCCGATTCAGGTGGGATCGCATGCCCACTTTTTCGAGGTAAACAAGGCGCTCTTATTTGAGCGCGAAAAGGCGTACGGCTTTCACCTCTGCATACCTGCCGGAACCTCGGTAAGGTTCGAGCCGGGCGACTCGCGAAGCGTCACCCTTGTGGAATACGGGGGCAGGAGAGTCGTCTTTGGATTCAGCGGACTGGTAGGTGGTTCTCTTGATGAAAAAAAACAAGACGCCCTCAGAAAGGCAAAAGAAGAGGGCTTTATGAGATGACCCTTGAGATGTCTAGAAAGAGGTACGTGGACCTGTACGGGCCGACAGTCGGTGACAGGGTGCGGCTTGGAGACACGGATCTCATCATACAGGTTGAAAAGGACTATCTCCGGTACGGCGACGAGGTGGTATTTGGCGGCGGCAAGAGCGCGCGCGACGGGATGGGCCAGGCAAGCGGCGTGCTCCGCAAGGACTCCCTTGACCTTGTAATTACAAACGCAGTAGTAATGGATCCAAAGCTTGGAATAGTAAAGGGCGACATCGGGGTTCGCGACGGCCGCATAGTGGGGATTGGCAACGCAGGCAACCCCGACATAATGGACGGCATCGACATGGTGATATCCTCAAACACCGAGGTAATCGCAGGCGAGCACACAATCTGCACCCCAGGTACGATCGACTCGCACATACATTTCATCTCCCCGCAGCAGGCAATTGACGCAATCTGCAACGGGACCACCACGATGATCGGCGGCGGCACGGGCCCGGCGGACGGGACAAACGCCACCACATGCACCCCCGGGGCATGGAACATACACCGCATGATCGAGGCAGTAGAAGAGTTTCCTCTCAACTTTGGGTTCCTCTGCAAGGGAAACGACTCGCAAGAGGCGGCGCTGCTAGAGCAGCTAAGGGCAGGGGCCTGCGGGCTAAAGCTTCACGAGGACTGGGGCACCACTCCTGCCACCATAGACTCGGCCCTAAAGGTTGCAGACAAGACGGACGTGCAGGTGGCAATACACACAGACACGCTCAACGAGTGCGGCTTTGTAGATGACACAATCCGGGCAATAGCTGGCAGGACCATCCACACATACCACACAGAGGGGGCAGGCGGCGGCCATGCGCCCGACATCATGAAGGTGGCAGGGGAGCCGAACATACTGCCGTCATCTACAAACCCGACCCGGCCGTTTACCGTAAACACGCTTGCAGAGCACCTTGACATGATGATGGTGTGCCACCACCTCAACCCGTCAGTACCCGAAGACGTCTCCTTTGCAGAGTCGCGCATACGGGGCGAGACCATTGCGGCAGAAGACGTGCTGCACGACATGGGGGTGCTCAGCATGATGTCCTCAGACAGCCAGGCAATGGGACGGGTCGGCGAAGTGACTACGCGCAACTGGCAGACTGCAGACAAGATGAAAAAGATGGCAGGACGCCTCGCAGGGGAGACGGGGGACAATGACAACCTCCGCGCAAAGAGGTATCTTGCAAAGATCACCTCTAATCCGGCCATCACGCACGGCATCTCAGAGCATGTGGGCTCGCTGGAGCCGGGGCGCCTTGCAGACATTGTAGTCTGGACGCCGCAGTTCTTTGGAATAAAGCCAAAGATGATCATAAAGGGCGGCTTTATAGCGTACTCGCTGATGGGGGATCCAAACGCGTCGATTCCCACCACCGAGCCGGTCAGATACCGGCCCATGTTCGGGGCGCTCGGCTCTGCCAGACAGTCCACGTCCGTCACGTTCACATCACAGCTTGCGCTTGATTCGGGCCTGCAATCCAAGCTCAACATCAAAAAGAGGCTTGTCCCGGTGCGAAACTGCCGCAACATTGGCAAAAAGGACATGCTTTACAACGATCTTACGCCAAAGATAGAGATCAACCCAGAGACATACGAGGTCAGGGTAGACGGCAAGATTGCCACGGTGGACCCGGCAGAATCAGTCTCGCTTGCAAGGCTGTACTGCCTGTACTGAATCTGCCGACGTCGGCAGATTCTCCCTATTTAAAGAAAATTGCCTCTATAACTGTCAAGTGTTAATCTGCCGCAGATATCCTCGTGGTCGATACAAAGATTGCAATACTGCCCGTTATTTTGCTAGCCGGCATGATCACAGCAGGTGTGCCAGAGGCCGCATATGGCGCCGGCGCCATCTCTGAGGGCTTTAAGATAGGCGAGGCTCTGCCAGAGTGGATAGGCTGGGCGATAGTAGTAGGGCTTGGGGCAGTCTTTGCAGTCATCATATCACTAGAGGTAAAGATAGAGGAAAAATATCTAGGGGTGAACCAGACTTCTGAAATGTTCAACACTGCAGGACGCACCATAAAGACGGGGCTGACTGCCGCGGCAATCGTGTCTGCCTGGACCTGGGCCGCCACGCTTCTCCAGTCCTCCACTGTCGCCTACCAGTACGGGATCAGCGGGCCGTTTTGGTATGCAGCCGGAGCCTCGATTCAGGTGCTGCTGTTTGGAATACTTGCAATAGAGCTAAAGAGAAAGGCGCCAAACGCCCACACGTTTCTGGAGATAATCCGGGCAAGGTACGGCAACGGCTCGCACAAGGTGTTCCTGGTATTTGCGCTGATGACCAACATGATTGTGACTGCAATGCTATTACTTGGAGGCTCTGCCGTAGTCAACGGGCTGACAGGCATGGACATTTCGCTTGCCGCGTTTCTGATACCGCTAGGTGTCATGATATACACGCTGGTGGGGGGTCTCAAGGCCACGTTTGTGGCAGACTATATGCACACGATAATCATATTTGTAGTGATACTGACGTTTGTCGCCGCAGTCTATGTCAACAGCGACATCACGGGAGGCGTGGAAGGAATGTACGAAAAGCTTGTAGCGGCAGCAGAGCTGCGGCCGGTAGAGGGCAACGCGGCGGGCGCGTTTCTTACCATGGCATCCATCGGAGGTCTGATGTTTGGAATCATAAACATTGTCGGCAACTTTGGAACCGTCTTTGTGGATCAGGCGTACTGGCAGAGGGCCATTGCAGCAAAGCCGTCATCGACTGTAAAGGGGTTCCTCCTTGGAGGGGCGTGCTGGTTTGCGATTCCGTTTACGCTTGCAACCACTATGGGGCTTACTGCCGTCGCGCTTAATGTGGATCTGACGCCGGAGGAGGTACAGCTCGGGCTTGTCGTGCCTGCCGCCGCAACTGCCCTGATGGGGGAGATTGGAGCAATCATGGTGCTCACAATGCTGTTCATGGCAGTGACGTCTGCCGGCTCTGCAGAGCTGATCGCAGTCTCGTCGCTCATAACATATGATATTTACCGGACATACAAGAATCCAAACGCGACAGGCAAGCAGCTAGTAAAAGTCTCGCGCGTGACCATAGTCGGGTTTGGACTAGGCATGGGAGGCCTGGCAGTGATACTGCTGGGGCTGGGGCTGAGCCTGGGGTTCGTATATCTTGCAATGGGAATACTCATCGGCTCTGCCGTCATTCCCATAGCGCTTACCATACTGTGGAAAAAGACACACAAGGTCGCAGCCACGTCTGGCGCGATAATAGGGCTGGGAGTGGCGCTCACCACATGGGTGTCAGTAGCATCCTCGCTTCCTGAATTCGGAGGCGCGATACACCTGGGCAGCCTAGGCCACAACTATTCAATGCTGTTTGGCAACATCGCGGGAATACTCACGGGAGGCATTGTCACCATAATCGGAAGCCTTGCGTTAAAGTCAAAGTTCGACTGGAACGATCTGCGGGAAAAGATCACGCTTGTCGAGCTCAGCGAGGCAGAGGCGGCGCAGGTCACAGAGGACGAAGAGACGCTAAAGCGGGCATACAAGTTCAGCCTGAGGGGAGGCGGCATCATGACGCTGGTGCTCATAGTAGGATGGCCACTGCCCCTGTTCTTTTCAAACTTTGTATTTGACATGTTTGCGTACGGCGCCTGGGTCGCGATATCCGTAGTATGGGTCAGCGTGGCGTCATTCTTTATCATATGCCTGCCTATAATCGAGGCGAGAAAGGGAATCGCCCAGGTGGCAAGAGGCAAGAAAAAGGTCTCAGAGCCCTCTGGAGGAGACTCGAAATGACATCGTGCGCCGGATGCAACACAACGCTTGGATGGAAAAAGTACAACTTTCAAAAGCAGTGGCGTGTCCCGGGATACTTTTGCAAGGAATGCATGAAGAAGATCGGCCAGAACTTTGATGATCACGGGAGGGTTACGCTGCCAAGGCGCAACTGTGACACATGCGGGATAGAGCTCTACTTTTTGGACTCTGTCTGGCACGGCAAAAAGCAGAGGCGCTGCTGTGACATCTGCAAGGATGCAGGTCCTGCAGAGCAGTCAGTGGTATCAGGACTGCCGCCGGTACCTCCGCGCATCCCGATAATGATGGGACTCTTTGCGGCATTTGGGTTTGTCCTGATGATATCCGGGTTTGTCTATGTGATTCTAGTGGCGCCCCAGCAAGAGTCGGGACTGTTGCATGTGATCCTGGGCAGCACCATGTCCGGGGCCGGATTCATGCTGGCAAGAAAGATGATACGCGTGCGCAATATGGTGCTGGGAAAAAAAGAGGTTCGGGCTGAAGCTAGGCCATGAGGACTGCAAATCCCAGATACCGCAAGTACATGTTTGCCCTGATGGGCGTGTGCTCTGCGGTGATTCTTTTGGTAAATATCTGACGAATTTCGACTCCAAACAGCTGGAATGGTATTTTTTTGCAGTGTTTGGTGCCTGCATCATGTGTGACAAAATGCCTGCTTTGCCGCAAAAATGACTATTTTCGTACATAAAAAAGTCATTCCAAATCACTAGAACAGCGATATAAAATGAATGAATGATTTAAAGGCAACCCTGTGAATACTGCCACATGGGTGCGGGGATGGTTCTCATACTGGCAGCTTGTGCGGTGTTGGCATCACTTTCCGTCATTCTGATTCCAGAGGGTGAGGCTGCAAGGGCGCAGAGTAAGAGTCACTCAAGGACAGGTTCGACCAATTCGCCTGTCTGCGATGACAGACTGTGTTCTGAAATTGCCGACTCCCCATGGCAGCATATAGAGCCCACCTCTCAGATAGATGGATGCAAGAGTCATGAGGGTCAGACCCGTACCTACTATATTGCAGCAGACTAGATGCTGTGGGACTATGCCCCGGCAGGCATCAACCAGATCAAGGGGCACGAATTTGACGAAGATGAGGTGTGTTTACCCAAAGCGCGGAAAACTAGATAGGCTCCAGGTACAGAAAGGCCCTGTACCTCCAGTACACTGACGGGACGTTTGCAGAGCTCGAGCCGCGGACTCCCGAGTGGGAGCATCTTGGGGTGCTAGGCCCGGTGATTCATGCAGAGGTGTGCGACACCATAGTTGTAATATTCAAGAACAATGCCGGGGATCTCGGCTATTTGATGCATCCACACGGCGTATTTTACGAAAAGGACTCTAAAGGTGCAGGGTATAACGACGGCACATCAGACGCGGGCGATGTCATACCTCCGGGAGAAAGGCACACCTATGTGTGGCCGGTGCCTCCGCGCGCCGGACCGGGGCCAAATGATCAAAGCCCCATCCCGTGCCGGAGCTCAAAAAGGAGGAGAACGTGAGATGGCATCTGATAGGCATGGGGACCGAGGTGGGCCTGCACACGCAGCACTGGCACGGACAGACGGCGCTGTGGAACGGGATAAGAGTCGACGTGATGGAGCTGCTGTCTGCAAGGCCTCAAGACCGTGGATCTTGTCCCTGACAACGCCGGCACGTGGATGTTCCACTGCCATGTAAACGACCACATATCTGCCGGAATGCTGTCGCTGTTCAAGGTCGTGTGACTGGTAATTTTTTAATGCCGGGGGCGGGTTTCGAACCCGCGACCTCCAGATTATGAGTATTGCCTTTGTTGGAGAACCGTCAGAGTTTACCAAGTGAACTGGCACTCTAACCAGGCTGAGCTACCCCGGCAGTCGTGCCTTATGCTTTTCCATGTGACCTGCTCGTTTTTGACCCAGAGGAATTTTTTTTGCAGGGCAGCAGTATACAGCTTTTCCCATTGTGCTCCCACCTCGTCGGTCCACGCCATTACCACTCGGGGGTCGATATAGTTTCTCAGGGACGTGCCCAGATTATAGTCGCGGGTCCTCTCAGAGAGGTCTATTTGCAGCCTGAGCCTCTCAATCCGCTCTAGGTGCCTCTGCTCTTGTTTTTTTATCTGCTCGTTTATCCTCTTGATTCTCTCCCTCTTGCTCTTTTTTTGCTTGTCGGTCTTTGTCTTGGATGCCTTGGCTTTTTTGAGCGTCTCGGTGGACTTTAGTGTAGGCTTTGTCTTTTGCACGTCCTTGAGCGTGTTCCGCTTTTTCTCAAGCGCCTGCTCAAACGTCTTTGGAATGGTCCTCTTGTGATTGCACATCTTTGCCGCCTCTAGGTTTGCAAGCTTTGCATGATACAGCTTTTCGTTTGCAGTCTTGTCGCGTATGTCGTCGTGCCCTACGAGGTACTCTTTTACGACACTGGTCGCAAGATATGTTCTGAACACCTTTGCAGAGAGCCCCTTTACTATGCCTGAATAGTACGCGTTGACGTGCCTGGATCTGATCCCGTCAAAGATCTCGTCTTTTGGCTTTTTCTTTTTGGTAAGCTTTTCCAGGTTTGTGTGGAACTGCTTGTCGTGCCCCTCTGCTGCTATGGTCTCCTTCCACCTGACGCTGTCCTTGCCCAAAAAGTCAAACTCGATCGCGCCGCCTGTAAGCTTTACGTGCTCTTTTCTCAGCGTGGTGGCCCCCACGGTATCTGCCTCGTCTGAATCCTTTTCGTCTCCGACCCTCATTGCGGTCCTGAATATCAGATAGCACGCGGTGGCAATCCGGCTCTTCTCGTCGTTGCGCTTCATGTCATTTACAATCCTGTCCTTTATCTTTTCAATCTCCTTTGCAAGCTTTGTGGCCTTGTCGTACTTTTCCCTGTCCCTGTCCTGCTTTACCCCGGCAGTGTCTGCAAGCCAGATGTACTTTGTCTTTTTGGTGAGATAGTCCTCCCAGCTTGCAAGCCATGTGGCGGTCCTGTTGTGGACTATCTTTTCCCACTTGCCGTCTGGAACCTTTGCGCCCTTGCCCAGGTTCAGTATCACATCACCCTGGGTTATGCGCGGCTTCCACTTGCCTCTTAACGGGTGCTCGCCCCTCCCGATGAATATTCCGGGAGGCTCTGCCATATAGTTTCCAACCTCCACATCCTTGCCGTCCATTACGGCAATGCCGTACTCTGCCTTTAGCTTTTCACGCAGCTCTTTTCTCTTTACAGCAAGCTTTTTTCTGTCCTCTTTTGTCATTCTCTCCCTTGCGCTCTTTTCCCTGTCGACAAGCCTGTAGGCGTCTGAAAAGTCAATGTCCTTGTATGATATGCCCTTGAATCCGGGGCCCATGGCCTTTGCAAAATCGGCCGTAAAGTTCTTTTGAAATGTCGTATCCTGCACGTACGGGGTGTCCTTTTTCTTGGCCCACTGGTATACCATCTCCTCCTGAATCGGCTTGAGATTGACTTTCTGATTCTTTATCTTTACCTTGATTCCCTGAGGCTTGTATTCTGGTGGGAACAGGATTCCGTTATGCTGTAGGGTCTTCCACCTTGGTTTTTGTTGTTGTGTCAGATTCATTCACCCGTGCTAGACTGTAAAAACTACCATCCACATCTATATCAATTTACCTTGATCTAGGCAGCCTGTTCTACTACCCATTCATACCCGTCCTTTTCAAGCTTGTCTGCAAGTGACGCGTCGCCTGTCTTTAGCACCTTGCCGTTGGCAAATACGTGGACATAGTCAAGCTTGTCAAGAAACTTTAGAATTCTTGCATAGTGCGTGATTACAATGGTGGTTGCATCCTTGCCTGACACGCGGCTGATCGCCTTTGCAACTGACTGGACTGCGTCAATGTCAAGTCCCGAGTCAGGCTCGTCAAGAATTGCGATCTTTGGCTTTAGCACGGCCATCTGCAGGACTTCTGCGCGCTTTTTCTCCCCGCCAGAGAATCCCTCGTTGAGGTATCTTGAGAGAAACTCCTCCTTTAGTCCCACCTTGTCAAGGTTCTCCTTTAGGTATTTTTGAAACTCCCTTACGGTGATGAACACCTCGCGGTCGTCCCCCTCTAGGGCCTTGCTAAGCGAGTTGTACGCAGTCCTCAAAAAGTGTGAAAACCCGACACCGGAGACCTCTGTTGGATACTGAAATCCCAAAAACAGGCCCTTTTTTGCGCGCTTGTCTGCAGTCATTTCAAGAATGCTCTCCCCGTCAAGCAAAATGTCGCCCTTTGTCACCTCGTACTTTGGATGCGCAAGAAGCGTGTATGCAAGCGTGCTCTTGCCAGAGCCGTTTGGCCCCATGATTGCATGTACTTCCCCGGGACCGGTCTTTAGGTTGACGCCCTTTAGGATCTCCTTGCCGTCCCGGTTCACATGCAAGTCTCTTATCTCTAGGACTCCCATGTGCGGCGGTGCTCTATCTCTGTATATAACAGAGACGGAATTTAGCTAATCCTAACACGCCAAAAATAAAAAAAAGGGGGTGGGGTTTAGTTTTTGGTCAGAGATGGCCTCAGGGTGACCCTGAGCTTGTAGCATGTCAGAATCTCCTTGCACCTGTTCCTGATGGTGACTTCTGTGACTTCGGCAACGCTTGAGACGTCTCGCTGCAGCACGTTTTGCCCCAGCAGGACTGATGCCACGTACAGGTACGCCGCTGCAATCCCGTTTGGAGCCTTGCCGTCTGCAATGCTGCTGTTCTTTGTCTTTGCTGCAATCTCTAGGGCCAGTCGTTCTACCCTGACTTCTGTGTGCGTCTTGTTTGCAATCATAGAGATGTACTTGTCCATGGTCACGATGGGGGCGGTCTTGTGCCCCATCTCCATCACCATGGTCCTATAGTACTTTGCAGCAAGCTTTGTCTTTGACTTTACGTCTTTTGGAGCGCAGATGCCGCGGCAGATCTCTTCTAGTGATCTTACCACTTCGCACTGCTTGCACGCCATGTAGATTGTGGCGGCAGTGATGCTTGCAACTGACTTGCCCTTTACCTCTACATGTCCGTCAAGATCCCTGTAGATCATGGATGCAGTCTCCAGAACGTTCCTTGAGAGGTTCAGGCTGTTGCATGCATCGCCCATCTTTACGAGGACGTTTGCGAGCCTGCGCTCCCTCGGATTGGACACCCGTATGCGCTGCTGCCACTTTCTGAGGTGCTGCATCTTGTTTGCCATGTCGTGGTTTATGGGCTTGCCGCTAAAGTCCTTGGTACTGATGGATATGTCCGTCGTTATACCTAGGTCATGTTGCGAGTACGTGGTCTGCCCAGTGGCCCTTGCGAGCCTCATCTTGTCTTCCAGGTTTGAGCTTGTGTTCTCTGGACCAAAATCTGCCATCCGGTCATCGACGACTACGCCGCAACCGGAGCAGATTATTTCGCCGTTCTGCATGTCGTCGACAAGAGCCGACTTGCATTCAGGACAGCTTTGTGTTTCCAATGTATTCAGTTTCTTTTTCTCCTGCCTACAGGGGATTCTGAAGAAAAGACACTCTTGCCTACGTATTTTTTGATGTTGTTTGTAAGCGGGGTTGCAGATGCAAACGGCTTGCTTGTGGGGCCGATGAGCTCCATTACCTTTGCAATTCTGGTTCCCTTTTGGTCGCAGAGTATCTGCCCCTCCGCCGGCGTGTCAGACAGCTGTATAATTACTCTGCCGCTGCCGGCCAGGTGCATTACTTCTCCAATCTCCTGCAAGTAAGAATGGTTACGGCCCCCCTGTTATCATGGACTTCTGTCAACTTTACTTTAGCTTGGAGCTAGATTGATCTTATTTTGACTTTTTGGCTCTTTTTGCGACGAGTTTTTCTGAAATTTTGTCAAGAATTTTCGTCTTGGAGGATCCCTTTGGCACCACCACATAGCCTGACCTGACAAAGGGCCTCTTGGGATAGCGCACCTTTTCTTCTGACTCTGTCACCTCGATGCCTGCAGACTTTGTCGCCTCGACTAGCTCCTTGAGCGAGGGATCATAGACGCATTTTTCCATCTGCTGCCTGCGCCCCTTTGATCTCTTTAGGTTCTTGTTAAAATAATCCAGCCACACCACGACATGCTCGTAGTCTTTCATTTCAATCCTTTAGCAGCACGGCGTTGACGATTCCGGTCTGTCCGGGCTTTGATACGACCCTGCACTTGCCCTGCTGCGTCTCTAGTATGGCGCCCTTTGTAATTATTCCGCGCCTCTTGTAGTCGTTGTTTGTAGCGTTCTCCAAAACCTTTAGTATCTTTGTCTTTGTCACCTTTGAATCCTTGGATGAAAGGTTTGCAAAGTCGACTGACTTTAGAGCAGTCTTTCGGTTGTTGCCGCGCACCCTTCTGGTTATAGTTACCTGCGCCCCGCTTGTCGCCTCGTTTGGATACCTGTCCGTCTCGTACTTTCTCCTTGTCCTGAGAGGGTGCCTGCGCCCCCCGGTTATCTTGCTTGTCGCCAGGTTTTCTACGGATTTTCTCACAGGTGCGCCTTGGCTCTACTCTAATTTATACAAAACGCTACTGCACGGGAATGTCCGGCACGGGCCTGCCCTTGCTTGCCGTCTTTCTCACCCTTGAGAAGAGCCTCTGCTTTAGATCCTCGACGTCGCCCTTGATGCCAAAGTATTTCTGAAACTTTTCAGTCGTGGTGTATATCTTGAGCCGCCCGACGTTCTGGTGGCTGATATAGTCTAGCTGGCGCAGCTCCTTGAGGTGGGCATAGACGCCTGTTCCGCGCGTAGCCACCAGCTCCTTTGATGATATCGGCTGCCGGTATGCAATGTATGAGAGCGTCTTGAGTGTCGCGTTTGGAAGCAGCGGCCTTGACGCGTATCTCTTGACCTTGGCGCTGTGCTCGGGCTTTATCTGAAAGACGTACGAGCCGTCTGGAAGCATGGCTATCTCTATTGCCACAAACGCAGACCTTGTCTTTTTGATTATTCCGTCTAGCATCTCCCGGGTCCTTGTCCGTGATTCCGTGCCTGATGCCCTGATTATCTCCTCCATCTTCAGGGGCCTGCCTGCCGCGTAAAGAGCCGCCTCGATTCTGGCAGTCGCCTCTGCCGGGTCCTCGATTCTGGCCAACTATGCCCCCTCGATCCTTGTAATCAGGATGTCGTCCCCTGACTGGGCCAGATCCACCTTTTCGTCCCTGGCAAGAAAGAGCGCGGCAAAAAAGCACCGGATGGAGTCAAGCTCGTCAAGACCTGCAACTATGTCCTGAAGCAGCCCGGATCCCCTTGAAAATATCTTTCTCATGATCATCTCCTCGTACTTGCCTATCTCGTTCTCAAAGGAGGTGAAATAGTCCTTAAAGTCCGGGGTCGTAAGCGGCTCTATCTCGAGCCCTCTCCTGCGGGTCTTTGGGTTTGCAATCGAGCCGATCAGGTTCTGCAGCAGCTCCAGCAGATCATCAAGGGAAACGGGATACGTTGATTCGTGTCTGAACGGTATGTTTAACAGCTGTATGTCCACATCAGTCCTCTGGTGCATGGGCTTTTTCTCCATCGCGGCCTTTTGAAGCGCAAAGATGCTCTCGACTTTCATCCTGTAGATCAAAGACGAGGAGAGCACTGCCATTCCTGCGACCTTTAGATCCTTTTTGTCCTTTTTCTCAAGGATTCTTACCAGCAAGTCGAGTATGTGGATGAGGTCAATGTCCCACACGTCCTTTTTTGCAACAGACGACGGACTAAACAGGATGTTTACCGGCTCCTGCGAGATGCTCTCTGGCTCGCTCATATACGGGATCGGGCCGTACTCAATAATATCTAGGGGCTCTATTTTTTTCTCACATCCTGTCAACTCTTATATTGTTATAACCGGGGACAAGACCGTATGAAATCCGCCCGGATCACCGGCCCGAACGAGCCGCTTGCAATATCAGAATCAGAAACGCCCAGGCCGCGCGGCGAAGAGGTGCTGGTCCGGGTAAAGTCAGTAGGCGTGTGCCACAGCGACTTGCACCTGTGGGAGGGCGGCTATGATCTAGGCGACGGCAAGTTCATGAAGGTGACAGACAGGGGGGTAAAGTACCCTGTCACCCCGGGCCACGAGATTGCAGGAGTGGTAGAGGAGGCCGGCGATGCGGCCACGGGCGTCTCGCGCGGGGACTCGGTGCTGGTGTTCCCGTGGATTGGCTGTACAGAGTGCCCCGGATGCCGCGCAGGAAGCGAGAATCTGTGTGATGCCCCCCGCTCGATGGGGATATTCCAGGACGGCGGGTACTCTGACTATGTGCTGGTTCCAAGCTTTAGGTATCTGGCGGGGCTGGGAGAAGTTGATCCGGACTCTGCAACCTCGCTTGCATGCTCTGGGCTTACCGCGTACAATGCAGTCAAAAAGGCAAATGCCTGCTCGCCAGAGTTTCTGGTAATAGTGGGTGCCGGCGGCCTGGGACTGATGGGAATACAGCTGGCAAAGGCGGTGACAAAGGCAAAGATAGTGTGCGTGGATAATGATCCCAAAAAATTCGACATGGCAAGGGAGATGGGGGCAGACTATGTGGTGGATACTAGCAATGGGGACTCTGATCCTGTAGAGGAGATCATCTCCATCTGCGGGGGCAAGGGCGCAGACAGCGTAATTGACTTTGTAAATGCGCCGCCCACCGTAAGGACGGCGCTGGCGGTACTCAGAAAGAGGGGGAACCTGGTGCTGGTGGGGCTGTTTGGAGGATCGCTTGAGATCTCGCTTGTCACCATTCCGCTAAAGTCAGTCACAATCCAGGGCGCCTATACCGGCAGCTATTCGGACATGAAGGAGCTAATAGAGCTTGCAAAAAAAGGCGTCATCAGGCCGGTCATCTCAAAGAGATATGCGCTTGCCGATGCAAACGACGCGCTCTCTGATCTGAGGGCGCGCAAGATAATCGGGCGCGCGGTAATCAATCCCTAGTCTGCAATCCATCCCGTCTCTGCAATGCCTGCGTCCTCGGGCTCGCAGACACCTGTGGCATACCTCCAGACTTTTCCGCTTCCGGGGTTCATCCCCGCCTTTATCCTTGCAAGCGCCTCGATCTCAGAGTCGAGGTTGCCGTCTGCGTGGCCGCACTCCTTGCAGAATCTGCATTTTGAGTCAAGCGTGACGGGTTCGGACTCGATGAGCGGATACGCCCTGCATGCAAGGGGTCTGTCGCCGTATATTCTGCACGGGTGTCCGCCGTGCGGTGACTTTGCGCCGCTGGACGTGTCAAGAAACGGGCACGTGTTGCCGTTTTGCTCTGTTCCCATCAGCTGGTATGCAAGCACGTCCGGTTCTGCATCGCCGTCTGATACGCCGATTCTTGGCAGTATGGTTACCTTGATGCCCGCAGAATCTGCAAGCGACTTGATTGCGGCCCTCTCACCGGCAAGCAGCAGCACTCCCACCTTTCCAAACCGCTTGCTTGGATAGTATTCCCTCTCCACACAGCACTGCGAGCACTCGTCCACGCATTCAAACTCCACGCATGTGTTACCATACAGCTGATAAAATCTCTTGCGCCCGACCTCACAAGTTATATTCATTGCGTCCCGAGGCAGGCTCATGGGAAAGCGCCAGGTAAAAAACGAGAGTGCACTCAAGGAGATACGTCTGCCTGAGGAAGGCGAGCTGTTCGGCAGGGTTCTCAAGATGCTCGGGGGGGAGAACGTAATGATAAAGTGCGCCGACAACATTACCAGAAGGGGCAGAATACGCGGCAAGCTAAAGAGGCGGGTCTGGATCCGGGACAACGACATTGTAATTATCGCCCCGTGGGATTTCAAGGAGGACGAGAGGGGGGACATTGTGTGGAGGTTTACCCTGCCCCA
>RHFB01000040.1 GCA_003724285.1 Nitrosopumilus sp. H13
CCGTATGCAAACGTAATGCCGTACAACTCGTATTTTTTTTTTAGAAACGAGGCGGCGCAGACAGAGTCGACTCCGCCGCTGAACACCACCACTGCCTTCATGGCATTGCCTTGGCCTTGTTCCTAATGCCGGCGCCCTTTGTGGGCTTGCAGACGACGGTCATGCACTTTGTTTTTGCAGATGCAAAGCCCTTGGCCATTGCGGTGCTTATCTTTTCCAGGTCTGCCGACTTTTTTGAGAACGCCACTACTGACGGACCGGCGCCGCATATGGTGACTCCGGCAGCCCCCGCCTTTAGGGCATTGTCCTTTATCTTTGAGAATCCCGGGATCATGCGCATTCTTGCAGGCTCGACTATCACATCCTGAATGGCACTGCCGATGAGATCCGAGTCCTTTTCCTCAAATCCGGCCACCATTGCAGACGCGTTTGAGAGGTTTACTATGTGATCTGAGAATCTCACCTGTTTTGGAAGCAGCCCGCGCGACACCCTTGTCTTTTTCTTTGGAATGTCAATCTTTGGAATTGCAATACACATCCTCAGATCGGCGGGAGGCTCTATCATGATCACGTCAAGCGGGTCGGTCCTGACCATGGCAAATCCGCCAAGAACAGCGGCTGCCACGTTGTCATAGTGGATTGCACCGGCGCTTGCCTTTTCGCCGGTTCCTGCAAACTCTACGAGCTCGGCAGGATCAAGTCCGAGCCTGAAGAGCCTGTCAAACGCCACTGCAGCAGCCGCCGCCGATGCAGCGCTGCTTCCCATTCCAAACCCGGGAGGAACGCGCTTTCTTATTGCAATCTCAATGCCTCCGCCTATCTTGAATCTCCTCTTCATATTGCTGACTACTATTCCCGCCGTGTTGTCCCGCGGGCTTGACGGGACGCTGCCGTCAGATATTATGGTAATGCCGCCCTTTGTTTTTTTGAGCGTTACCTCGTCATAAAACGCGTTGACTGCCAGTCCGAACACGTCAAATCCTGGACCGAGATTGGCAATGGATGCCGGAGCCCTTGCCGTAGTGCCAGATGTCATTCTAGTCCTCTACTTCCTCCCCTAAATTAAGAATTCTGCTCAGGGCCGCCTCCAAACTCACCAGCCCCTCTCCTGTGACGTTTGATACGGGAATCAGTCCCTGTACCAGATCGGTATAGTCCAGGCCCCGCAGGATGGCCGTAGTCAGCGAGTACGCTTCCCCGTCGGCAGTCCCGGATATGGCGGCCTCTAGGGACGCGTGATCCGTAGACCATTCCAATATGTCCTTGATCCTGTCCTCGATGAGATCCGTCTTTGTCATCACGTTGAGCACGGGAAGATTCAGGCGCAGCCGGATCGAGGCGGCAAGCAGGGCTATCGAGACAAAGTTCAGCGGCTCTGTAACTAGCGCCCCGTCAAAGAGAAAGATGTTTGTCTTTTCCTCCGTTGTGAGATTGTCTATGATGAATCTGCCGCTTGAACGGTATGCAAACAGCTCTATCTGGCCCGGCGTGTCCACTATGAGATAGTCTGGATTGACCCTGTCTATTTCTGTCTTGAGGCTGTCACATTTTGACGCGATCAGGTCGTTTGCCATTATCAGTGCGCCGTTTGGTCCCAGATCATACTGCTTCATTATTGATACCACGTCGACAAAGTCCCTTACATCCACGTCGCACTCGTACGGCAGGTTCTCGACCCCCGGATCCAGATTTAACACGGCTGCAAATGCGCCATTGCTTGTATAGTACTCGCGCAGCTTTGATGTCAGCAATGACTTGCCAGCGCCTGCGGTGCCGGAGATAAACGTGGTCTTCACTGCCTGTTCCTTTTATGTCCTATATTTCAAACTAGCTAGGGCGTCCCGGGACTGCGGCATGTCGTGCGATCCCGGGATCATGCGCCGCATTCAGGCACAAGGTCAGAATCCGAGATTTGTCAGCTTTTTATTTGATCTTGCGGAAGGCTCTTCAAATGAAGTGGAGGCTTGCAGTAGTACCAGTTACACTGATCCCCATACTGATAATTGCAGTCCAGTTTGACATCGGGGTGGAGGATGTCCTAGCAATAGGACTGGTTCCGTTTGTTGCTGCGGTGGCAGCAATGATGGCAAAGCTGGGGCTGCAGGGAATAAAGTTCACATACATTACAAGGTCGTATCTGAGCGGCTTTGACTCTGCGCTAAAGCTCACCGGGGTCAGGATTGGAAGCGAGTTCGTCAAGTTTACGACGCCCATGTTTGTAGGGGCGGAATTCATCGTGATATACTATCTGCACAAAAAGGGTGTGCCTCCATCAAAATCCACATGGATTGCGATAATGGACATTGTTACAGAGGTGCTGGCAGCCGGACTGCTCTCAATGGTCGCAGGAGTGATTGCCCTGCTCTCTGGGGCGTACGTGGTGGCCGCCGTAGTGCTTGGAACAAGCATTACCATAACGTCGCTGTGGATGGTAATGTTCTTCTTATCCTCCAAGCGCACGTTCCAGGTTCCCCGTATATTGGCGGCGCCGGTACTAAGGTTTGGAAGGGAAAAGGGGGAAAAATACGTGGAGAAGACGAACATGTGGATGCTGGAGATATGCAACATGAGCAGGGAGCACCTGAGGACCCGCGAGTCCCAGAGGATCTTTACCGTGTCGTTTTTCCTCTCGCTTGCATCCTGGACGTTCTACGGGATATCATTTATGATAATTGCGGCAGGAGTGGGGTATACAATTGGCGCGTTTGACTCTGTTATGGCGGTGATGGCTGCAAACGCGATAGGCAACCTGCCAATTACGGTGGGCGGCTCGGGGCTTGCAGAGTTTGGCATTGTGGCGTTTCTTAACAATCTGAATCCATTTGACTTTAATGCCTCTGACAAGACGCTAGAGTGGGACGCGGTGATCGGGTGGAGAATCGCCACGTATTACGTGCCCATCGTGATTACCTGGCTACTCTTGGTAAAGCTGGCTTTGAGCAAGATAAAAAAAGAGCCTGCATAGAGACGCGCCGTCCCAGCTCTTGATGATTTACAAAAGAACATGATGTATGGCTTGAAAAAATCTTGTCTGTCGCGCCTGCTCCCACGTTCTGCTTAGATTGGTTTATTTTTGGGCTGGAAGACGATCTTTCTAATGGAATTTCCGTCATCTGGCATCGAGTCTGCGAAAGAAAAACTAGACAAGCTGATACACTCTACCGGGGCGTATCAGTATTCAGCAGAAGGATTTCGACTGGTATCCGGAAAAACAAGCGAGTTTTATTTCGATTTGAAGCTACTCAATGGTGATCCGGAAGGACTTCACACGGTAGCCATGATCTTTTACCACCACATTAAGAAACTCCCGGATGTACGAGCAGTCGGAGGCCTAGAGTCAGGTTCCATCTCAATTGCAGCTGCAATTTCACAGCTAAGTTACATTGAAAATAAAAAAGACGACACAAATCCAAAAATCACATCGTTTTTTGTTCGCAAGGAACAAAAACTGCACGGAACCAAAAAATCAATCGAAGGGAAAATCACCTCGCCTGTAGTTATTATTGATGATGTGATTACCAGTGGAATGTCGGCAATATCTGCCGTGAATGCTGTAGAGAAGGCCGGACATAAATGCAAATGTTTAATGTCCATCATATTCCGTGGAAATCAAAGACAATATGAAGAGATTACCAAATCCGTTCCATTACAATACGTCTTTGCCAAAGAGCAGTTCACCAAACAGCCAACCACGTGATTGATAATGCGACCGCTTCTTTTTGACGAAATGTATGAGGGAAAATCTGAAGAATTCAGGCAGCTGGGCTATCAGGCGGTAAG
>RHFB01000059.1 GCA_003724285.1 Nitrosopumilus sp. H13
GCGTCAGATACAAGGCACAAAAGCCTGTCGGAACCGGAAGGTATGCATCAGGACAGCGCCGCTGCCAGATTTGTGAGATATTCATAAAGTGGGAGGGACTATGGTGTCCCTGCTGCGGATACAGGCTGAGGACAAAGCCCCGCAATCTAAAGTACAAGGCAAAGCTGCGCGCGCGCGTAGAGGCCGACTCGCTAGAGGCAAAGGCGGCACATGCAAAGGCGATTGCAAAGACGCCAAAGGAAAAGACCGCGTGCCAGTATTGTGAAAAGCTGTTTGTGTATGCAGACAAGCACGAAAAAAACTGCAAGAAAAACCCCGAAATTATAAACGCCTCAAAGAGCGAATCAATAGCAATAAAAGCCTAGGGCGACCCCTCTTATCTCGTTGAATACAAAAAAGACTACCGTTGACGGCCGCAGCTTTTCGCTCACGGTTCAAACTTTTGAGAACGGGTGCCTCGTGTTCGTGTCCGAGGGCCCGGAGAGGATCGGCTCGATGACAGTCTCGCTTGCGACGGGGCCGGCGCCAGTCACCACCACGATAATCCCCTCAAAGACAGAGTCGCTGTTTCTCAAGATGATGGCAGAGAGGCTCAGCACCCGCGCGCGGGGAATAGCCCTGGTGTCCGTGTTTGTGCAGGGGGATCTTGGAAACGCGACGGCAAAAGCCTTAATGTCAGAGATCATGGAGATGGTTGAGACACATGAGTGATCTGAGGAGCTACCTTGCGCAGATAAGAAAGACCCGGGATCTAAAGACCATACGCTCAAGGGTCTCGACAAGATTCGAGATTGCGGGAATCACCGCAAAGGCCGACGGCTCGCAGGCGGTGCTCTTTGAGGACGTCCGGGGAAGCGGCTTTAGGCTGGTATCCAACCTGGTCGGGACAAGGAGCCGCTTTGCGCAGGCAGTGGGGGGAAAAGACATACACAAAAGGGTCATCTCTGCAATCAGCAGGGCAAAAAAGCCAAAAAGGGCCCCCGGCAGGTTTTTGCAAAACCTGGCAAGGAACACATCGCAGCTGCCAATAGTGACCCATTTTGAAAAAGAGTCCGGCCCGTTTATCACGTCCTCGATCATATACGCAGTGAACCCCGATACGGGCAGGCAGAACTCGTCGTTTCACAGGATGATGCCGATAGACAAGACCCACCTTTCAATCAGGATGGTCGAGGGCCGCCACCTGCACAGGTGCTTTGTTGACGCAAAGGAGCACGGTGAGGATCTAAGGGTGGCAGTCACGATAGGCGTGCACCCTGCCGTATCCATTGCCGGCGCGTACCAGGCGGAGTGGGGCGCAGACGAGATAGACATTGCAAACTCGCTTCTTGGCGGCAGGCTGACCCTTGCAAGACTCGAGTCCACCGGGCTTGACGTGCCGTCTGGCGCGGAGATTGTCATGGAGGGACGGATTCTCCGGGACGTGACACACAAAGAGTGGATGGTCGAGATGCTCCAGACATACGACCACAAGAGGGCCCAGCCGGTCTTTGAGCTCGAGTCGCTCCACTACAGGGACCGCCCGATATTTCACGACATACTATCTGGGTACTCGGAGCACCGGCTGCTGATGGGAATGCCAATCGAGTCCAAGCTTACAGGCGGCCTCAAAAAGGCGTACGGGCAGACGCGGCGCGTCTCGATGACAAACGGCGGCTGCAGCTGGCTCCACGCGGTGGTGCAGATAAAAAAGAGGACGGGCGCCGATCCAAAGAGGATAATCAAAAAGGCATTCGAGCTGCACCGCTCGCTAAAGCAGGTGACGATAGTCGACGAGGACATTGATCCTGACAGCGCCGACTCTGTCGAGTATGCAATGGCCACCAGGTTCCAGGCAGACGGGGATCTCGTAATACTGAAGAACGTGCGCGGCTCGAGCCTGGATCCCTCCAGTGATCAAAAAAAGCTGCGCACGGCAAAGATGGGAATCGACGCGACCCGCCCGCTCTCAAAGCGTCCAGAGGGATTCGAGCTCGCACGGATTCCCGGAGTTGAAAAAATCAGGCTTGACAGGTACGCCTAGCCAGACTTTGGCCACATCCGGTTCCATGTGTCTGCAAACTTTTCCATCATCTCGCCGTAGGAGCGCATCTGGTCCAGCCCTGCAGGGCCGACTGCCTTTTTCCAGTCCTCTGCAAAGCCTGCAAGCACGGCCGCCCCGGATTCGCCCATGGACTTTTGCCAGTTCTCGCTGAACGTCTTTATGGTGTCTGCGCTAGACTCTGCTGTCGCCTTTTCCCAGACCCTGCCGAACTTGGTCTGCACGTCGGCGCTCGCTGTCTGAATCTGCTCAAAGAGGGATCTCCAGTTCTCAAGGGACTCTGTGTATTCCTGCCATAGCGAGTCCCACTCGCCGGTTTCAGTCACCATTTGTGGGAGTATCTTGCCATTCTTAAATGGATCCAAACGTGCCGTCTGGCTGTTCGGTGCTGTGAAGTTGGCGGGTGGTAGGCAGGAATACGGATCTTCTCAAGATTCGACTTGATGAAAAAACTGCCACCAATCACAACGGATCGATGGCAGTCTCTGTAACCGGATCTGGACTTGCCAGAGCGGAGTTCGGCTACCCCTACCGCCAGTGAGGTTATGCCTCACAACTATTGAACAGTCCGATCCTATTAGAATTATTACTATCTAGTTCTGCAAGAGCCAGAGCCGTCAGACTAGAGCCAAGCCACCAGACAGAGCCCTCAGCTTGCAAGGTCAGAGTATGACGTGGACATAATGGGGCTTGGAATGGTGGCATTGCGCAAAAAGCCCCACTATGTCATAGTGGGGGAGGTGCGCGGCAAGGAGATCCGGCAGCTGTTCCAGATAGCTCTTACGGGGCACGGGTGTGTCTCCAGCATTCATGCTCCCAGCGCCCAGGATCTCTTGATCAGACTCGGAGGCGACGAGATGGGCATAACAAAGACGCAGCAGGCAAGCATGAACTATCTGCTGAACGTACAAAAGGTAAAGACCAAGGATGGGGGCAGGATCAGGCGAAAGGCATCGAGTCTGACAGAAGTAATTGCAGAATCATCAGGACCTCGTCTCTGTGAGCTGTTCAGGTATGATCCCGGATCAGAGTCATTTGAGCCAAATGGTATAGAGGACGTGATGAATAACAGCAGGTGTCTTGACTATGCGACACGGTTTCTTGGAATCCCGGATGTGGCAGAGGACATGCAGAGGCGTATGGTTCTGCTCCAGGAATGTGTAGACAAAAAGGCGTATGGGATTGATCAGATGTTTGGTGTTATTTCCAAATACTATCAGGCTGGCGTGCCCTAAGGATGATCATTTTTGGTATGCCAAGCCTCAAATCGTTCCCTTTCGGGAAAACATGGAGCTATGTCCCAACTGTTCTCTATGTCTATATTGCGTGTATGAAACGCGGGTGTGTCAAAAATGAAATGTATGTCGTGGAAGCTATCGGTTAAAGAAAGAATGGCTTTTGGATCTGCATCACATGATATTGTTATTAATACAGCACGTCCGTTGTTAACAGGTCTGGGGGGGTGCTGTTCACTGAAAATGTATTCTTGAAAAATTGAATTTTGTTCTATCGTGAATTCACGTATCTCATCTATGTTTATTGTTGGTACAAGTGTCAAATATCCCACATAGATTCCAAATAAAAAAACCGATATAATCAATACAAGATAGCAAAATTTGTTCGTATTAGACGACAATATTCATTACCTCATTTTTTGATCGAATGTGAAAAACTAGACTACACATCAATTTTTATCTTCCCTTGAAGAAAAACACGGAGTTATATCCCAGCCATGTTCAATTATTTCTTCATTTGTAAAATAAATCGGTCTAAAAGAAATATGTGTGGGATCATATAGAATACTTGCAAATCGAATGGCTGCTGCAGGAGCATCACATGATGTGTGAATTTGCACCGCCTGATCATTTTTGAAAAAGATTGGCGGATATTGTTCACTGAAAATTGTTCTGTTATATCTCGAGTTCTCCTTCATTGTTAGTCCTCGTATGTCCTCTAACTCCTCCATGTCTAATGTCTGTGTAATCTGAATATGCGCTACATAGAGTCCCATTAAAAAAGGAGGTATGATCAACAGAAGATAATAATATTTATTCATTTTGGGAACAATCTTGGTCAATGAATCCCAAGTCCCTCCACAATGTTTTTAGCTGTGCACGTATGCAAGCATGGAATCTGCCAGCAGCTGAACTTCAATATAACGCGTGCCAACCACTGACATAAAAGGGCCACCAGACAGTGGGCCAAGAATAATGAAGTACTTGTGGGTTCGGCTCATTTTCGTGCTGATGGACATACCATCCTGTTCTGAGTAATGGATTGCTGTTTCCAAGCGAGCCTTCGTATATGACGCGTTGATCTCTAAATTCACCACCAGTGCAACCACCCATGCCGATCGAATTTGTCTTTTGAAAATCCCTCCCGTGATGAGATGTAATAATCCATATCAATGCATATCCATCACCTTTAACTACACGTTCCAAAGCCTTCTGACTCGAGTATTCAACGTACGGATATGATGCCGCGGGGGCCCCTTGCCAAGTATTCTTATCCGCATATGTCACACCACATGCGGTGCCGCCATTATGAAGGCGAATATGACTACCACCAACCCATGTATCAGAATCATCTATGTTTGGAGGATTGGTAATTAGACTGAACTGTCCCGCTTTGGCATTGTCGAGTGCTTTGGTTACTGCTGCCTGATTGTCTGATGCCACGGCGGTTAATAGTTCGTTGAGGTGTTTGGCCCACTTTGTCATGATCTCAATATCAAGATCAGGAATCTCATTGATTTTCATGGATTCTACATCTACGGTCACATGGTTGTTTTCTCCAAAACTCACATATGGTTCAGACACCTCAAACGAGTTGTAGATGTCATATGGTAGAAATTTTCTCTCAGATGACTCTTGCGGTTCGTCTGCATACGCCAGCAAGTTTGAAGTGCCAAGTAATGAGACTAGCATGACCAAGGCCAACATGGCAAAAGAAGCTCGCCTCACGGTACTGCTAGGGACTGTTATTATAAAAATGTACCTTTCATTCCAGCTTTGTGGAATAAAGCACTCCAATATTTAAATGTTTCGTTAACTAAAACATTTGTAAATCTAACAGTACTTTGTTAGTTCAGACAGTACAGCAAAAAACATCTAGAGACTGGTGTTAATACTGGCATACTCGATAACCGACGTAGCATATGCAGAGCTGCTCCTTCTGATCTCGTCGTACCCGGAGGGAATGGGGGGAATGCTGCCTTGTGCAGATATCTGGCTGTAAAAGTAAAACTCTACAGTCACCATCCTGTACAGGCACGGATATAGTGTCTGTGGCAGTCACGGGTGAATACGAGAACCGGGCCGTGTGAAATACTGACGTCTTTGTGGCATCTCCCGTATGGTTCTCTGTAGGGGGAGCGCGAATATTAAAATTCAAGCAATCCCAGCACACATTGATGTCCGACGAGGAATCCAAGGAAGAGGCAAAACCCACAAAGAAAAAGGCGCCTGCCAAGGCAGACGCGGCTGCAAATGCAGAGGCGGCGATAAGGGCGGCAGAAAAGGCAGAGGTGACTGCCCAAAAGGCAGTTGAAAAGGCCAGGGTTGCAAAGGAAAAGGCAGAGGCGGCAGCAGAGGCAGAGTACAAGGCCATCGCCGACGAGGTAAAGGCAGGTGCGGCAAAAAAGCCGGATCACACGTTCAAGAGACAGTCCGAGGAGATATTCAGGCGCGCAATGGCAGAGCCGGAGTTCTTTTTGGAAAAAAAGGACAGGTTCCCAAGGCCCATCCTGTCTGCCGACGAGCAAGAAAAGATAACAAGAAAGGCAGAGATGCCAAAGAACCAGATTCCCGCATACGTGCCTGAGAACATACTGAGCCCCGAGTTTGGCGGGCTCTCAAACTATGAGCGCGGAGTCAGTAAATTTCTAGAGGACTCGAAAAAGAGGCTCGAGGATATGAAAAACGATCCAGAGGTGACGCAAAAGCAGATCAAAAACGCGGAAAACGACATTGCGTACCTGAAATCGATACATGAGAATTACTACATCGGGATGAACGTGTTTAGAACCGCAAAGGGCGGACGGGACAAGGTCAAGGCCAGATAGCATATGAGCCAGGTAAGCTTTGACGTAATGAACGCAAGGGTGACGTTTAGAAACGTCCCCATCCATGCGCTCTCAAAGTTCGCATTCAAGGACGTGACTGCCGCGTGCGAAGAGTTCAAAAAGATTCCTGCAGTAGAAGAATGCGTCATAGTCCAGACTGCAAGCAGGGTCGAGATATTCATAGTGAGCAACGTAGATGACCCCGACTCGCCTGACGCGCGAAGGCCGGAGGGAAAGACGCTGGTGCTAAACCAGGTAAAGAACACGTGGATATCGCTCTCGTCCCTGGAGCAGATAGACATCGACCACTTTGATCAGACGCTCGAGGTGTACAAGGGCGATGACGTCTACATCCATCTTTTGCGCCTGGCGTCCGGGATCGACTCGATTGTAGTGGGAAAGCAGGAGGTCTTTGACGAGCTGGTGCAGTCCTTTGCAGTGGCAAAGGAGGCCGGCGCATCGGGCAAAATCACAAACAAGCTCTTTGAGAGCGTGATCCGGCTGGCGACCAGGATGAGGGACACGACCGGCATTGCAGACAACATTGTCTCGCTTGGGGACGTGGCAGTAAGGCTGGTCGATGAAAAGACCGGGCTTGACTCCAAGAAAAAGGTCCTCCTCATAGGAACAGGCGAGTCTGCGGCCATGGTTGCAAAGACCCTGACTCAAAAGGGCACAAGCTTTGACGTTGCAAGCAGGACAGTCGAGCGCGCAACCGGCTTTACAACGCTCCTTGGCGGCAGCCCGGTGGACTTTGAGGAGACGCTTGCAGGCTTTGACAAGTATGACATTGTCTTTGTGGCTACCACGTCGGACTATTTCCTGATAACATACGCGCGGATAAGGCTGGTGATGGAGGAGAAGAAAAAAGGCACCCTCATACTGGATCTGTCAGATCCCCGGACAGTCGACGAGGGGATAACTGCGCTTCCCGGAATAAAGCTGCTGTTTCGGGACCAGATATACGAGATTTACGAGGAGAACGTAAAGGCAAGGGACGGCCTGGTGCCCGCAGTAGAAAAGATAATTCAAAAAGAGCTTCCGGTCCTGTCTGCAACGATGGGCATGCTTGACAACTAGCCCTGCTTTCTAAGTATGAACTGCATTATGGCCTCCCTTGTATAGTCAATCCCGTGGACCTCCTCGGTGTGGTTTTTAAAGTCGTCAATGATGCCTTCCACCTGGCCTTCTGCCACAAAATCGCACTCAAAGCCATAGTCACGGCACTTGAGTTCTACCATGCCTTGGAAATACAGTCCTTGGTATAAAAATCCAAAGGTGTGGCGGCCTATCCGTACGACTCGAACTTTATCCCAAAGCTGCCGTCGGGATTCTTCTCGTGCTCTGTGACAAACCCCTTGGGGCCCAGATACTCGATGACGCCGTCAATTGTCCCCTGATACCCGCAGATGTACACGATGGTGTTCTCCGGGGTGAGCTCCTCCCCCACTATCTCCTCCACCGGGGACAGGCCGGTCTTTTTGTCCGGCTTGAAGAACGACTCGACCCTGCCCACATGACCCGACCAGGATCTGTTAAAGAACTCCTTTGGCCTGCTGATTGCCGCCCTGTACCTAAAGTTCCACCCGTCGCGGCCGGCATTTTCGCTCTCAATCTCAAGATCCGTGAGCATCCGCTTGTAGCTCAGCTCGTCTACATAGCTTGCCCCGTGAAGCACTATCACCTCCCTCTTGTCACCTGTCTGGCGAAAATGGTTTGCAAACGCTATAAACGGGGCGAGCCCGGTGCCGCCTCCCACGCATATTACGCGCCTCGTGTCCTTTTTTCCGTCGTGCAGGGTGTCGCTTATCTGCAGCGCCGCGCCAGTGGGGTCGCCCAGCGTGACCTCGTCTCCCACGCTCAAATAGAACAGCTCCGTGGTGACGCGCCCGGGAAGCGGCTTTCTGACCCACCTGATTACAAACTCGAAATAGTCGCGGTTCTCAGGGTGCGATGCGATCGAGTACGCCCTGCGCACGATCTTTTTTTCCGCAGGGATTGGCAGCCCTATCGTGAGGAACTGCCCAGTCTTGTACTCTGGCATCCCGCCCTCTGGAACCAGCCTGATGACTGCAAGATCCTCCTTTAGCAGCTCCACGTACGTGACCTTTGCCTTTGCCTCTGCAACCATGCAGGCTTTTTCACAGCTTTGGATAAATGTATTTCCCAAGCGGCCTATATCTTTGGGACTGTCTTGTCTAGCATTGCCCTGTTTGCCGCGGCAACAAACGAGATCCTCGTCTCGTAGCTGAGATCCGAATCAAGCGGCCTCATGTGTTCGTCAAGCAGCAGGCCGCCTGCCTCCCTTGCGATCAGGTACCCGGCGGCTATGTCCTGGATTCTTATCTTGCCGCGTATGTCTATGAGGACGTCCACAAGCCCCCTTGCAAACATGGCCATCTCGAGCGCGTTTGCACCAAAGTGCCTGGTGTGGTTGTTCTCAAAGACCGGCTGCAGCCTCTCCAGGAGCTCCCTGCTTGCGCCCGACGTGTTGACGCTGACTATCTTGTATATGGGATCCCCGTGGCGCACGCCTATCTTCTTGCCCTCGTAAAACGCGCCGCCGCCGCTTGTCGCCCAGTACGACTGCCCCCCGGTAAGGTCGGTTATGACCCCGGCAGTAACAGAGCTGAGCCTCTCGCCTCTTGCAAACGCAAGCGAGCTGCAAAAAAACGGCACGCCGCGCACGGCGTTGGCAGAGCCGTCGATGGCATCCATGATCACGTATCCAGAAGGGTTGTCTGACAGCTCGACTCTTCCGCACTCCTCTCCGAGCACCACGCACTCAAACCCGGCCTCCTCCAGGTACTCTAGCACCGTCTTTTCAGCCACGATGTCGATGTTTCTAGAGATGTCCCCGCCTGCGCCGCGGCCAAAGTCGCCTGCCGCAAGATCCGTTCCCGGAAGGTCCTTTACGTTCTCGTATATCCTGCGCGATGCCTCGCGGAGTATCTCCAGCGCATCCATGCACCGGATCTGCCATCTCGTAATTTAAGTGAAGAAAGGCCGCGCGCAACCCGACATTTTAAATAATAACACGCGGGTCTGTGGTGTGTGAGCGGCAAGGATCAGTCAGTCACAAGCAAGGGGGCGCTGATGACTACAAAGCCCGGCAAGCAGATACTGATGCAGGGGTTCTCAAAGTCAAAGGGGTTCCGCATGTTTACCAGATACAGGGAGGAGGCAGAGGCGGGCTTTGGGGACTTTGCGCAGCGCTTTACGCGCGGCCTGCTAGAGGAGATGCGCTCTGACACAAGCCCGGGATCGACGCAGCAGGCGTTCGGCGACGAGGTCGGCTCGGCGGAGATGATACTTGGCGGCTCGGAGATCGAGGCGGTGAGATCCCGGCTTGAGAGCCCCGACGTGCTGGGGGACAGGGTCATGCGCATACTTGATTCAAACTTTGTAAAGATGACGTTTCCGGTATTCAACGCCCTCTTTGACGGGGCAGCAGAGCACGCGGGAAGGAGCGATCCCGGGCTGAGGCAGGACATGGTGGAGGGGCACATACTGGCAATAGATCTCAGCGAGCCGATGGACAGAATCATAGACAGGGATGAGGATCTCGAGTTTCTTGACGATTACAAGCTGATGAACCCGTACATACTGCGCCTGGCCCGTGAAAAGATCTCGCGCGGCGGCGAGCAGGTGCTTGCGGGATTTGAGGCCGGGTTCCGGGACGCCCGGACGGGACAGGACCTCGACGAGGCGCTAAAGTCGCGCCCCACAGAGATAACTGAAGAGGAGATGATCACGTCCTACAAAAAGTACCGGGCAGTCATGGGCACGGCCGGACGGAACATGGCGCTTGCAGAGCGCCCGCTAGGAGAGATATTCTATACGGGCATGGCAAAGGCGGCAGAGGGGGTCGGGTGCGGAAACGAGATCGAGGACTCGATAAAGGGCGGCCTGGTAAAGATACCCTCGTGGCCCCTCTACTATTCCGTGCTGTCCGGTGACGTGAGGCGCGGCTTTGATCTTGCCCTTGAGAAGAGCGGCATATACCTGCGCGATGCCAGGCTCACCCTGGACATGCTGCCAGACGGGTTCTCCCACAGGGAGTTCCTAGAGTTTCTGTTTCTCACAGTAGAGCACTATAACCAGTACTGGTACAACCAGCTTCAAAAGGCGGGCGCGTGGTCAAAGCTCGAGTCCGGGCTCCCGGGTGCAAAGAGTTGATGTGGTCAGAGCGGCACAGGCCGCAGTCCATCCCGGCTATGATCGGAAACGAAGAGGCGCGCGCAGCGGCGCTGGAGTGGCTTGCAAAGTGGAAAAAGGGGGTCAAGCCGCTGCTTCTTGTGGGGGCCCCGGGAACGGGCAAGACCACCATGGCATACCTGCTTGCAAGGCAGTTCGAATACGACATGATAGGGCTCAACGCAAGCGATGCAAGAAGCAAGTCGAGAATCAACGAGGTGCTGGCCCCGGTGCTTGGCAACGTGAGCGTCCTCGGCTCACCGATGATATTCGTAGACGAGGTGGACGGGATCCACGGCAGGAGCGACTTTGGCGGCGCGGCGGCGCTGGTGGATATTCTCAAAGAGCCTGCCGTGCCGATAATCCTTGCTGCAAACGACGACTCGCACGACAAGATGAAGGCGATAAAAAAGGCAGCAAAGATAGTGCACTTTAGGAGGATCCCGCCGCGCCTCTTGCGCGTCTACCTCGAGGGCGTGCTCAAAAAAGAGTCCGCATCGCTGAGTCCGGGCTCGCTGATCAAGGTGATTGACAAGTCGCGCGGGGACATACGGTCCATGATCAACCTGGCGCAGTCGCTGGTGACGGGGTTCAACCCGCAGACAGAGGCGTCATTTGAGAGCGTCAACGTGGAGGACGGCATAAACGCGTTCTTCAAGGCAAAGTCCGCAGAGGAGGCAAGGGGCGTGCTGTACTCGATGCAGATCAACCCGCGCGAAAAGATAGGCGCGTTTTACTCGAGCATTGTGACATCAGACCTTGATCCGCAGTCGCTTGCCACATACCTGGAGGTTGTCTCAAGGGCCGACATGCTGTACGGGCGGATAATGCGCACGCAGAACTGGCGGCTGCTGCGCTACCTCAACGACATACTGATGGGCCTGTACAAAAACGACGAAAAGGTGCGCTACTCGCAGTACAACCTGTCGTGGCCGCTGCTCAACAGGATACGGTGGGACGGGGCAAAGATAAGGGCGTTTGCATCTGCAATGTCGGCCCGGCTGCACGTCTCGTCGAGCTTTTTCGTGACGTCCTGCCTGCCATGCATGATACAGTGCATCAAGAACAAGTCGCTAGAGCCGGACGAGGAATTCGCAGAGATACTGGCAAAGGAGGCGGGGGCATGAGCTGGAAGAAGATTCCCATGAGGTTTCCCGGAACGTGCACCGTCTGCGGCCAAAAGATAGACGTGGGACAGACGGGCCTGTGGGCAAAGGGGCTCGGGGTAAAGCACGAGGCGTGCGCCAAAGTCGACGAGCTTGCCTGCTCTGTCTGCGGGGGCCCTGCCGGGTGCAGGCAGTGCGAGTTTTCAGACATCTGCGACATTCCAAACGTCTCCCAGCTGTGTATCTGCAAGAAATGCAGCGAGGCAGGCGGCGCGCTAGACTCGTACCGCAAAAATACGGCCAAAAAGTTCCCGCTGCTCAACTCCTGACCGTATCTGCGATCAAATTAAATTAATATATGATTCAATATTGCCCTAGATCGCCTTGCATTCTAAAAAGATAGAGGAGTATACAAAAAAGAACGGCACGGCGCTGCTTGGCGGCGGCCAGGACAGGATCAAGGCCCAGCATGAAAAGGGCAAGCTGACTGCCAGGGAGAGGATAGGCCTCCTGCTTGACGAGGGCACCTTTACGGAGATTGACCCGCTTGCGACGCACCACTACCACGAGTACGACATGCAGAACAAAAAGTTCTTCACCGACGGCGTGGTCGGCGGGTACGGGACGGTGCACGGAAGGCAGGTGTTTGTGTTTGCATACGACTTTACCGTACTCGGGGGGACGCTCAGCCGGATGGGATCAAAAAAGATCACAAAGCTGATGAGGCACGCCGTAAAGACTGGATGCCCGGTAATCGGCATCATGGACTCTGGCGGCGCGCGGATACAGGAGGGGATAATGAGCCTTGACGGGTTTGCAGACATCTTTTACCACAACCAGATGGCATCCGGGGTGGTGCCGCAGATCACCGCAAGCATCGGGCCGTCTGCAGGTGGATCCGTGTACTCGCCTGCAATGACTGACTTTGTAATCATGGTAGAAAAGGTGGGAACCATGTTCGTGACGGGACCCGACGTGGTAAAGACCGTGCTTGGCGAGGAGATCTCATTTGACGAGCTCGGGGGCGCCATGACGCACGGCTCCAAGAGCGGCGTGGCGCACTTTGTGGCGCAAAACGAGTACGACTGCATGGACTATATCAAGCGGCTGCTCTCGTTCCTGCCCCAGAACAACTCGCAGGAGCCGCCGGTTGGGGCAAACGACGACGATCCAAACAGGCTTGATCACAACCTGATAAACGTACTCCCGGAAAACGAGCAAGAGCCCTACGACATGAAGGAGATAATCACCTCGATAGTGGACAACCACAAGTTCTTCGAGGTGCACGAGCTGTTTGCGCCAAACATCATAATCGGCTATGCGCGGATGAACGGACGGGCGGTGGGAATCGTCGCAAACAACCCGATGCACCTTGCAGGCGCGCTAGACATAGACTCGTCTAACAAGGCGGCCCGCTTTATCAGGTTCAACGACTCGTTTAACATACCGATAATCACGCTTGTAGACACCCCCGGATACATGCCGGGATCACACCAAGAGCACAACGGGATAATCCGGCACGGAAGCAAGCTGCTCTATGCGTACTGCGAGGCGACCGTGCCCCGGATCACGCTGGTAATCGGCAAGGCGTACGGGGGGGCATACATTGCAATGGGCAGCAAGAACCTCAGGACAGACGTCAATTACGCATGGCCTACTGCAAGGTGCGCAGTCCTAGGGGGCGAGGCGGCAGTCAAGATAATGTACAGAAAGGATCTTGCGTCCTCTGATGACCCAGAGTCGCTCAAAAAGCGGCTGGTAGACGAGTTTACCGAAAAGTTTGACAACCCGTACGTGGCCGCGTCCCACGGCACGGTAGACAATGTGATCGACCCGGCAGAGACGAGACCCATGCTGATAAAGGCGCTGACAATGCTTGAAGGCAAGCGGGAAGAACAGATATCTAGAAAGCACGGAAACATCAACTTGTGATGGGTCATGATTGAAAAGGTGCTGATTGCAAACAGGGGGGAGATTGCACTACGCGTAATGCGCACATGCAGGGCGCTTGGAATCAAGACCGTGGCGGTATACTCTGACGAGGATGCAAACTCGCTGCACGTAAAGCAGGCGACAGAGTCGTACCACATCGGCGAGGCCGCCCCCGCAAAGTCGTACCTCAACCAGGAAAAAATACTCGATGTAATGCTCTCCTCGGGGGCAGACGCGGTGCACCCGGGATACGGCTTTCTCTCGGAGAACGACGACTTTGCAAGGCTGTGCGAGAAGAACAAGATCAACTTTATCGGCCCTTCTGCGGACTCGATGAACCTGTAGGCCGACGTCCCGACCGTCCCGGGAAGCCCCGGGCTGGTAAAGGACGCAGACGATGCGGAGCGGATTGCAAACGACATCGGGTATCCGGTAATGCTAAAGTCCGTGTACGGAGGGGGCGGGCGCGGAATCAGGATAGTGCGTGATGACGGGGAGCTCCGCAAGGGGTACGAGTCAGTCACCGGCGAGTCGATTGCAGCAGTGGGCAAGTCGGCGATACTAGTCGAAAAGTTCCTTGAAAAGACGCGCCACATCGAGTACCAGATGGCGCGCGACAAGCACGGAAACACGGTGCACATCTTTGAGAGGGAGTGCTCGATTCAGAGGCGCAACCAAAAGCTCATAGAGCAGACGCCCTCGCCCGTAGTGGACGAGGAGACGCGGGCCCGGGTGGGCAGCCTTGTCTGCAACGCCGCAGACGCGGTGGGCTATACCAACCTTGGAACGGCCGAGTTTCTCCGGGCAGACAACGGCGAGTTTTACTTTATCGAGATTAATGCGAGGCTCCAGGTAGAGCACCCGATAACAGAGTACGTATCCGGGCTTGACCTGGTAAAGCTGCAAATTGACATTGCAAACGGGGAGCCGCTACCCTTCAAGCAAAAGGACCTAAAGATGAACGGGTATGCGATCGAGTGCCGCATCAACGCAGAGGACACGTTTCTGGACTTTGCGCCCTCCACGGGGCCCGTCCCTGATGTGAGCATACCTGCGGGCCCGGGAGTCCGGTGCGACACGTACCTGTACCCGGGATGCACGGTCTCGCCGTTTTATGACTCGCTGATGGCAAAGCTTGTGACGTGGGGGCAGACATTTGACGAGTCGCGCTCCCGGATGCTTGCGGCGCTAGATGATTTTTACATACAGGGAGTCGAGACCTCGATTCCGCTCTACAGGACGATACTTGGCTCTGAAGAGTACAAAAACGGGGAACTCTCGACTGACTTTCTCAAGAGGCACGGCATGATAGAGAGGCTTGCAGAGGATCTGAAAAAGGAAAAGAAGCAAAAGAGCGAGGCGGCAGTGGCGGCTGCCATGGCGTACTCGGAGTATTTCAAGAGCCGCGTGCAGGGCGCAGGCGGATCGGGATGGAGGCGGTGAGATGAACTACCGCGTATGTGACGTCGAGGGATCATTTGACGGGGTAATAACTGAGAACCTCGGCGGCGGCGAGTACATGATCCGGATAAATGACGCGGATCACCGGCTCAAGATACTTGAAATGTCCTCGAGGGGGATAGAGTTCATACTAGATCAGAGCTACCACCGTGCAAAGTACCTGGATGCATCCACAAGCGGGATGGAACTTGTAATTGACAACGTGCCGGTGACGCTCAACATGCACACGCACTTTGACGAGGTTGTCTACAAGAACTCGGGAGGCGGGGGCTCTGCAAGCGCGCAGACTGCGCTAAAGAGCCAGATTCCCGGCAAGGTGGTGTCAGTGGACGTGTCAGATGGCGCCGCCGTCAAAAAGGGAGACGTCGTGTGCACGCTAGAGTCGATGAAGATGCAGGTGGCAGTAAAGGCGCACAGGGACGGGACTGCAAAGTCAGTAACGGTCAAAGAGGGCGATACAGTAGCAAAGGGCGACCTGATTGCAGAGATTGAATGATTACTTTAGTGATTCCTTTATCTTGTCATAGTCCGGCTCTACGAGCGGATCATCAGAGACCCACCTGTATGCTATCTTGCCGTCCGCGCCGATTACAAAGACGGAGCGCTTTGCGGCGTTGTAGTCCTTTATGTGCAGCAGATCCTTCATCAGCACGCCATAGTCGCGTATGGTCCCGCTCGTATAGTCGCCTAGCAGCGGAAAGTTGAACCCGTTTTTTTCAGCAAACGCCTTGTTTGCAAACGGGCCGTCATTGCTTATCGCGACTATCTGGGCCCCCAAATCCGTGATCTCCTGCCACGAGTCGCGGAACTTGCACAGCTCCGTCTCGCAGACAGGCGAGCTTGCAGCCACTATGAACGAAAGCACTATTTTTTTGTCCCTGAACTCGTCGAGCGTCCTCATCTTTAGCTCCGTATCTGGCAGCTCAAAGCCGGGGGCAGTATCTCCCACTTGTACCATGCCTCCTCTGAAATGCAATCCTATTAAGCCGTTTTCAAATACGCCCTGTTTCAAAACCTGATCGAAAAGAGGGCAATACCTTTTTATACAAAAATCCGGTCAGAAAGCTAAATTGGTCGGAGAATTAGCGGGCAATTACAGTACCGTTGTATTGATGTTTGGATTTGCAATGGCGGCGATGGCCCCGGCCCTGGTAATCTCCAGGATGATCTCGCCTAGAAAGAGCAGCAATCCGGTAAAGTTCCTTCCCATGGAGTGCGGCCAGGTGCCGACCGGGGAGGGAAGGACCCACTTTATGATGCAGTATTATCCGTACATACTGATGTTTGTAGTGTTTGACGTCATGGCGATATTCCTGTACGCGTGGGGCAGCTCCCTGCTCTACCTTCCAAAGAGCGCCACCCTGCCCATGATCGGCTTTTTGGGGATCATGTTCGGGGCGATGTCCTTTGCGCTGTACCAGTCCGGGAGACGGAGAATATGGTAGTTTTTATACAAACGGCGTCCCATGTGGGTGAGGTGCGATGATCAAAGATCTTGTAACGCCGGAGAACGCAAACGTCTTTGTCGGCAAGCTTGGAGACGTGCTTGAAAGGGTGGTGGGAAAGCCGCTTGGATATGCAATCAACTGGGGCAGAATATGGTCGCTGTGGCCGGTGCATATCGAGACTGCGTGTTGCAGCGTGGAGTTTGGAGCCGCATCAAGTCCAAGATATGATGTAGAGAGATTTGGAATCATCGAGGCGTTTGGATCACTGAGACAGTGCGATCTCATCGTGGTGCAGGGGACCATTACAAGAAAGATGGCCCCGCGCCTGAGGCTGGTGTACGATCAGATGCCAGAGCCAAAGTATGTGATTGCAATGGGGGCGTGCGCAATTACCGGCGGACTGTACTTTGACTCGTACAATGTTCTGCCGGGAATCGACGGGGTGATACCGGTGGACGTCTATGTTCCGGGATGTCCCCCGAGACCCGAGACGCTCATTCAGGGGTGTATCCTGCTACAGGAAAAGATCAAGAGGATGAAGGCCAGGACGATTGTATGATGAGCGCCGACAAGGACAAAGCTGCAGAAGAAAAGCCGGCTGCTGAAAAGCCTGCTACAAAAGAGGCAGAGACTGCACCGCCTGCTCCAAAGAATACAAAGTCCGAGCCAAAAGAGACAGAGACTGCACCGCCTGCTCCAAAGGATACAAAGTCCGAGCCAAAAGAGACAGAGACTGCAAAGCCAGCTCCAAAGGATACAAAGTCCGAGCCAAAAGAGACAGAGACTGCAAAGCCTGCTCCAAAGGATGCAAAGCCCGAGCCAAAAGAGACAAAGCCAGTTGCAAAGGAGACAAAGCCTGCGGCAAAGACAGACGAGCCGGAACTGCCCGCGTTTGAAAAAGGCATATCTGACAAGCTGGTCGAAAAGTTCGGCGACAAGGTAGCCGTTAAATTTGTAAAAAAAGACAGGGTGGGAATAGCCGCATCCCGCGATAACGTACACGATGTCGCAGAGTTTGTCCGCGACGGGCTCGGCTACGACCACGTAGAGTCCGTCTCCGGAGTGGACTATCCGCAGGACAAGGAGATCGAGGTGGTGTATCATATAGGCTCGTACACTGATCCGTCGCTTGCACGCCAGATACTGGTGCTCTCCACGCGCGCACAGCGCGAAGAGAGCCCGATTCCCGGAAACGACGCGACAAAGCTTCCAAGCCTGCGCGACGTCTTTTACAGTGTAGAGTTTCATGAAAGGGAGGTCTTTGAGATGCTCGGCGTCTACTTTGAGGGCCATCCGGACAATAGGAGGCTGCAAAGGACTTTGCGATAAAGGGGAGATAGACATGACTGCAGAACTGCCGCCCGGACTAGCACTCCAAAAAGTCGACGAAAGAATCATGACGCTCAACGTGGGCCCGCAGCACCCGGGATCAGGCCACATGAGGCTCATAGTGCAGATAGACGGCGACTATATCGTCGCATGCGACCCCGATCCGGGATACGTGCACCGCGGCGAGGAAAAGATGGCCGAATACAGAAACTACATACTCAACATACCCCATCTTGAGAGGCCGGTAATCCACGACTCGTGCAACGTGCTGTACCCGTACGTGCTGGGAGTCGAGGAGCTGCTCGGAATCGAGGTGACAGAGCGCGCAAAGTACGTCCGCGTCATCGCGTCAGAGCTTAACCGCTGCATATACACCATGTACTGGCTTGCCATATACGGCATCTTTCTTGGCCACTCCACCATGTTCATGTGGCCTGCAGGGGACAGGGAGCTGCTCATAGATCTGATGGAAAAGATGACCGGGGCGCGGGTCACGCACGCCCACTTTGTCCCGGGCGGCGTCAGAAACGACCTGCCTGCCAACTTTGAGGACGTCTGCCTGCGCCAGGTGAACTATTTTGAAAAGCGCATAAGGGAATATGCCGACATTTTCTATGACAACCCGATACTCATCTCTAGGACCCGGGACACGGGCGTGCTGTCGCGCCAGGATGCGATACGCCTTGGCACCACCGGCTCCGTGCTGCGCGCAAGCGGGGTCGACTATGACCTGAGAAAAAAAGAGCCCTATGACGTGTATGACGAGCTTGACTTTCATACAAACGTGCTAAAGGAGGGCGACTCTTATGCAAGATCCAAGATCCCGTGGCTTGACATGCTGGAGAGCTGCAACATAATCAGGCAGGCCCTGCAAAAGATGCCAAAGTCCGGCTCTGTCCGCGTAAAGCTAAAGCCGAACCCAAAGGGCAAGATTGGCTCTGTCTACAAGAGGGTCGAGTCCGGAAGGGGCTCGCTTGGATGCTATATCGTCTCTGACGGCAAGCCAGAGCCCTACCGGCTCAAGATGAGCGTCGGCTCGTTTAGGAATCTGATCGCCCTGCCGTATCTCTTAAAGGGCGAAAAGCTTGGAAACATGCCGTCAGTATACTGGAGCCTCAACTACTGGCCCGTGGAGGCAGATAGGTAATGTCCGTAATCGCACCACAGTTCAAGCTAAGTGAGTTCATAAAATCACTGCTTGACAACGCGTTTTGGATCCTGTTTTTGATGGTATTGGTGGGGCTTCCCGCACTCATGATAGTGCTGTTTGTAATCGAGCTGCCTGTAATAGACGGCGAGCTGCTCACACCATTCCTTGCATTCACGGCCATTGTGGATCCCACGCGCATACTTCCGGTGATCCACGCGCTCATGGCCACGGACATATTCCGCGTCGCGGTGTTTCCGGGATTCGGCTTTGCGGCGCTGCTTGCAGCCGGCACCATATTCGCAGAGCGCAAGCTGCTTGCAAAGATGCAGCTGCGGGTCGGCCCGTTTTACTGCGGCAAGATAGAGGGGATACTGCAGCTGATGGGCGACGGGCTCAAGCTCATCTCAAAGGAGATCATAATACCTGCAAAGGCAGACAAGCCGCTCTTCTGGGCGGCCCCGGTCCTGTTCGTGGCCACCGCCGCCGCATTCGTGTCCCTGATTCCCGTGGCACCGGGCTGGGTGGTGGCAGACATTGACATGGGCCTGATCACAGTCTTTGCGGTAATCGGGTTCTTTCCGATAATCACCATACTTTCTGCGTGGTCTGCAAACAGCAAGTACCCGTTCATCGGGGGCATCCGCGCCCTGTTCCAGATGGTCTCCTTTGAGATACCGCTGATCCTCTCGCTGCTAGGGGTGGTGATGCTTACCGGCACGCTCAACCTGTCTGAGATAGTGGAGAGCCAGTCGACGTTCCCGTGGATCGTATTCCTTCCCATTGGCGCCATTGTCTTTTTCATCACAATGCTTGCAGAGCTTGAGCGCATCCCCTTTGATCTGCCAGAGGCAGAAAGCGAGATAGTCGCCGGCTGGCTCACAGAGTTCTCTGGAATGATGTACGGTCTGGTACAGCTTGGAACGTACCTAAAGCTGTACGCGTTTGCCGCCCTGTTCGTGGTGCTGTTCCTTGGAGGCTGGCACGGACCGATGGTGGTGCCGCCGTTCCCGACTGAGATACTCACGGAGGGGATAGTGATGGGCCCCGTGACCGCCCAGATCCCGGGACTGCCGCTGTTCACGCAGGACATGCTCAACGGCACGTTCTGGTTCGTGCTAAAGACAGTCGCCGTCATCTTCTTCATCCTGCTGCCAAGGGGCGTCTTTCCGAGGATACGCGTCGACATGCTGCTGAGTCTCGGCTGGACCAAGCTCATCGGGCTGTGCTTTGTTAACATCTTTATTGCTCTGGGCTTGCTGTACGCTGGAGTGCTAGGACCGGGAGGGTTGCAATAATGGGAACCGCCACGGGAATCATCCGCGCGCTCAACTCCGGGGTAAAGCACCTGGCGATAAAGCGCTTTACCCTCAAATATCCAGAGGAGAAGCTAAAGTTCGTGGGGGACGGCTACCAGTTTGACCCGTCTACCGGGGTCGGAATCGCCGGACTCAAGGGGCGCCACATGCTGTTTCATGATCACTGCACCGGCTGCCAGCTGTGCTCCATTGCGTGCGAGGGGGTGGCCGAGGCAATAGCAATGGTAAAGGTGCCAGAGGATCAAAAGCAGAACAAAAAGTCCATAATGCCGCAGATAGACTATGGCAAGTGCGTCTTTTGCGGCCTGTGCGTCGACGCGTGCCCGTTTTACGCGCTATACATGACAAACGACTATGAGCTCTCCTCCTTTACAAAGGAGGGGCTGATATACACGCCTGCCCAGCTGCAGGTAAAGCCGTTCGTATCGCAGGACAGCGAGATACAGATCACCGGCCTTACCGTGATTACAATCGGCTCTGCGATAGCGGCGCTTGAGCTTAGGTCGCTTGTATACGGCTCGATAGCCCTGATGGGGACGCTCGGGGGGATAGCCGGCTTTTTCCTGCTGCTTGACGCGCCGTTTGTGGCGCTGTTCCAGCTTGCGGTATATGTCGGCTCGATCGCAGTCCTGATACTGTTTACCGTAATGCTCGTAAAGCGCGAGCTCATATTCAAAAAGATAGAGGACAAGCGCAGAAAGCTTGCAGGCATCGGGCTCATGCTGGTGGTGATGATGTCACTTGGGGCGGTATTCCTGGAATCGGGGGTAAAGACCATAACTACTGACGAGCCGGCGGTGGATTTCAGGGATATAGGGACTGACTTTGTCACGTACTATTGGCCCGCATTGATAGCAATGGCGCTGGTGCTTGCGGGATCCGTGACGGGCGCGCTGGTTCTGGCAAGACGTGAGGACGTGGAGAATGACCAACGAACTAGTTGACTTTGCGCTCGTGTCAGTGGCGCTGCTCGGAATAGGAATCTACGGGCTCGCAGTAAAGCGCAACTTTATCCGCATGCTGTTTGCAATCGAGATAATAATAAACGCGGCAAACCTCAACCTGGTGGCGTTTGCGCGGTTCCTGCCTGACAGCTCGGGACAGACGCTTGCGCTGTTCTCTATTGCAATAGCGGCAGCAGAGGTCGCAGTGGGACTCTCGCTGATCATAGTGGCATACAGGATGTACCAGAACGTGGACATTGCAGACTTTAGGAGCCTGAAGGGATAATGGAATATGCCCTGCTACAGGCAATTTTCTTGCCGCTGTTACTGTCCCCGGCAGCCTATCTGATAGGCAGGAGGGCCGGCCCCACGCCTGCCATGTGGTTCACATTCGCGATTCTGCTGTACGTGACCGTGCTGATAATCACGTCTGCGCTCTCTGGCACCACGGAGGAGCACTATCCGTGGACCGGCCTCTTTGGCGAGTTCGGGCTGCTGCTTGACGGCCTCGCGTCGCCGTTTGCGATAATCATCTACGTGCTGTGCACCATACTTGCGCTCTACTCAAAGCCGTACATGATCCACAAGTTCCGCGAGCAGTTCGCAGAGGAGCGCGGCATCGACGCCTCTGCAGGCGGCCAGGCGTCGATAGTCGAGTCCTCCGGCCTGTCAGAGTATGTCAACGCAAAGTCGGGGCTCTACTTTGCCCTGTATCTCGTGTTTGCAATGGGGATGATGGGGACCGTCCTCTCGACAAACCTGATCGAATTCTACCTGTTCTTTGAATTCATGCTGATTCCCGGATTCTTTCTGGTGGCCCTGTGGGGCGACGGGCCGCGCAGAAAGATAGGCCTAATGTTCCTGCTCTGGACCCACGCGGGCGCAGTAGTGCTGCTGCTGGGATTCCTGATGATCGGGCTCACCATAGGAAGCTTTGACTTTGCAGACATTCGCGAGTCGGAGATACCGCAGGACGTGGTGCTGCTTTCCGCAGTCGCGATCGTGATAGGGCTCGGCGTAAAGCTCGCGGTATTCATGTTCCACATCTGGCTGCCGTACGTCCACGGCTCTGCGCCCACCCCGATAAGCGCGCTCCTCTCCCCCGCGATGATCGGAATCGGGGCGTACGGAATATTCCGGCTGATAGTAGAGTTTCTCCCGTCCACGTTTGCAGATCTCGCCATATGGTTCCACATATGGGGCCTTGTCACCATGATCTACGGCGGCGCAATGGCCCTGATGCAAGACGACATAAAGCGGCTCCTCGCATACTCGAGCATCAGCCAGATGGGATACCTGCTGTTTGGAATCGGCTCGATGTCCGTCCTGGGTCTTGCGGGCGCAGAGATGATGTACGTGACGCACGCTCTCGGAAAGGGCATTCTCTTCATGATGGCCGGAATCATAATAGTAAAGGTGGGCACAAGGAGCCTCTCAAGGCTTGGCGGGCTTGCAGGCAAGATGCCAATCACTGCTGTATGCGCCGTGATAGGGGCGCTTACGATAGCGGGCGTCCCGCCTACTAGCGGCTTTATGGGCGAGTGGATCCTCTTTTATGGCGCGCTAGAGACGGCGGTGCAGGAGGGCTCGACGCTCAGGATGGTCACGTTCGGCCTGGGCCTGCTTGCCACGGTGCTGACAATGTCGTACATGCTGTGGATGCTAAAGCGCGTATTCTTTGGCAAGACGCCAGAGCACCTTGAAAACGTGCGCGAGGCAAGCTGGTACATGACTGCGCCGATGATGGTGCTTGCGGGATTTACGATAGTGCTGGGGATATATCCGGACATTTTTTTGAAGACGATAATCCCATACATGAGCGGGGTACTGGGGGCGTAGCACATGGCAGCCGAACTGGGACTCCCGTTTGAACCAAGCACCATCGGGGCGTGGCTTGTCTGGATACTGCCGTTTGCAGCGGCGCTGATAATTCCGGGGGTCGCAAAGCTCTCAAAGCATGCGACCGGATACGTGGCAGTCGCGTTTGCCCTGATGAGCTCCCTGTCTGCCGCGTCGCTGATCCCGGCTGCCCTGCAGGCGCACGAGCTGCACCACCAGATAATGTGGATCGAGTCAATAGGGCTCAAGGGCGGCGTCCTGGCAGACCCGCTGTCCATAATCATGGCAAACGTCGTGGCGTGGATCTCGTTTCTGATCATGATATACAGCACGGGCTATATGCGCGGGGACCGGGACATTGCAAGGTTTTGGTTCTGGATGCTCTTTTTCATCGGCTCGATGCAGCTCATAGTGCTGTCTGACAACCTGCTCCAGGTCTTCTTTGGATGGGAGGGAGTCGGGCTTGCCTCGTACGCGCTGATAAGCTTTTGGTACCGCGACAAGAAAAAGGACCACGTCGGGACGGAGGGACGCACGGTGCTCGGGATGCTTGACTATTACTCGCCTACGCATGCGGGCATGAAGGCCTTTGTGATGACAAAGGTGGGCGATATCATGATGCTTGCAGGCATGTTCCTCATATTCCTGTTTGCCGGCACGTTTGGATTCAAGGAGCTTGTGGGGGACACGGCGTGGGCCGTGGAAATGTCGGCCCAGGGGCTGCTAGTCCCGGCATTCGTGCTGCTGTTTGGAGGCGCCATCGGCAAGTCGGCACAGTTTCCGCTAAACGAGTGGCTGCTAGAGGCCATGACCGGCCCGACTGCAGTCTCCGCCCTGATTCATGCGGCCACGATGGTAAAGGCCGGCGTGTTCCTGGTGGCAAGAATCGGTCCGATCGTCTTTACGCTGGGCGCGGCAGGAATCCTTGCAGACCAGTTCTTTGAGATCGTGGCGTGGGTGGGCGCCATTACCGCGCTGCTGCTTGCAACCCAGGGAATGGTAAACCCGGAGATAAAAAAGGTCCTTGCGTACTCGACTGGCTCGCAGATCGGATACATGATGATGGCGCTCGGAGTAGCCGGGCTCTCGCAGCAGTACGTCGACGGGTACACGGCGGGGTTCTTCCACCTGATATCGCACGCAATGTTCAAGGCGTCGCTGTTCATGGCGGCGGGCTCGCTTTTGCACGTGGTGGGATCCCGGTTCATGACGGACATGGGTGGCCTGCGCAAGCAGATGAAAAAGACGTACGTGTTCATGTGGGCTGCAGGACTCGGGCTCATGGGGGCCCCGTTTATCACTACCGGCTTTTGGAGCAAGGATGCGATATTTGCGGCAGTCTACGAGTCGGGAAGCGAGTGGGCGCTTCCGCTGTACGTGATTGCCGTGCTGACTGCGGTGATCACCGCGTTTTACACCACCAGGATGATCGGCATGGTATTTTATGGCCCGAAAAGCAGGCACATTGAAAAGATGGAGGAAAAGGGACATCACATACACGAGGCGCCGCTTTCCATGTGGGCCCCGTACGGGATTCTTGCAATACTCACGATAGGAATAGGAATTATCGGCCTGTCAGCAGAAGAGGGGCTCCACCACACGTTTACAGCGTATCTGGAGAACTCGTTTGGAATACACACCGGGCACGAGGCGGCAGGGGCCTCGATACTGCCAGAGTTTCTGCAGGGACTCAACCCCGTGGCGCTCGGCTCGTCGATGATCGCGTTCGGGGCGGGGCTCGGGCTCGGATACGCGTTTTACATTGCGAGGTGGGTGGATCCTGCAAAGTTTGTAAGCTCAAACATTGTATTCTACGCTATTCACAAGCTGCTTCTCAACAGGTGGTACCTCAACGCGATGATATACTGGTGCTTTGTCGCGGCCCCGCTCTGGCTTGCAAGGGGCGTCTTTAGGTACTTTGAGCAGACGGCAATAGACTACGGCATGAACATCGGACTCCAAAAGGCGGCCGGATGGGGGGCAAGGGTCCTCCAGGGCACCCAGACCGGAGTCGCGCAGTCGTATCTGTTTGTGTTTGGAGCAGGACTTTTGTTCATAGTCCTGATACTGCTGATATAGGAGGGGATGGGGAATGCTAGAGATAACGTCAACACCGATGATACTTGTCGCAATACTGGGTACGGTGGGAGTGGCGCTTCCAATACTCAGCATTGCAAGGGGGGAGCGCGGCTCCAACTCGTTTTACGCGGTAATCGCGTTTGCGGCGCTTGCGGCATCGATTGCCTATGTGGGGTACCAGTTTGTAACAGGGGACATTGCGCCGTCTGCCGTGTTCTCAGACGACGTGCTTGGAGACGACGCGTTTGGCGGGTTCTTTGCAATAGCGATGCTCATAGTGGCGCTGTTCACGACTGTCGGCTCGTTTAACTATATGAGAAAGCGCAACTCGCCGGCGGTATACTATTCGCTGATACTGCTTGCCACGATCGGGATGGTGCTAGTCGCGTACTCGACTGATCTGGTGATGCTCTTTGTGGCGTGGGAGCTGATGAGCATCCCCACGTACGTGCTTGCCGGGTTCCTCAAAAAGAACCCGAGCTCAAACGAGGCGGCGCTAAAGTACTTTTTGTTCGGGGCGCTCTCCTCTGCGATCATCGTGTACGGCATCTCGCTGGCGTACGGGCTGACCGGCTCTACGAACATCGGCGAGGTGGTGCGCGGGTTTGCGGCGCTTGACGCGTCGCTGATGCCGCTTGCGCTGCTCTCAGTGGGGCTGTTCATAGCGGGATTCGGATTCAAGATGGGTCTTGTGCCGTTCCATCAGTGGCTTCCAGACACGTACGAGGGGGCCCCATCGCCGGTGGTGGCGCTGCTTGCAGCTGCCACCAAAAAGGCCGGGTTTGCAGCCGCAATCCGGGTGGTAGTGCTCGGCATGGTGGCGCTAAACCTTGACTGGACCCTGGCGCTCGGGATAATCGCGGTAATGACCATGACTGTCGGCAATGTGGCAGCCATCATGCAAAAGAACATCTCCCGGATGCTTGCATACTCGAGCATCGGGCACGCAGGCTACATACTCATCGGGCTTGCAGTCTCGCCCCATACGCCGCTCGGGCTGCAGGGATCGCTATACCAGATACTAAACCACGCAGTCATGAAGGGGGCCGCATTCATCGCCATTGCGGGAATCGTGACCACGCTTGCAGTCACCAACATTGACAAGCTGGCAGGGCTTGGAAGAAAGATGCCAGTCACTGCGCTGGGGCTGGTCCTGTCCCTGTTTGCCCTGGCCGGAATCCCGCCCCTGTCCGGATTCTGGAGCAAGCTCGTGCTGTTTGGAGGCGCGCTTGATGCCGGCTCTGCCCTCTGGTGGGCGCCGTGGCTTGCCATTGCAGGGGTGCTCAACAGCGCCCTCTCGCTTGCCTACTATGGCTGGCTCACAAGAAAGATGTACTTTGAGGGCGAGCGCGAGAAAAGGATTGCAGAGCCAAAATCGATAATGGCGGTGATGATATTTGCATCCGTGTTCCTTGTGGGGTTCGGAATCTATCCAGAGCCGCTCATACAGTTCGTAGAGTTTGCAGCGCCAGTCATGCCTTAAACGAGGTGAACCTTATCAGGTTCTCAAGTCCCGTCTTTGCGTCCCCGTCTGGTATCCTGCGGAGCCCGCTCCTTGCCTTTTCAGAGTACTCTTTTAGGAGCTCCTCCATCCTGTCAAAGACGACCCTCGGGTCGGAGCTCTTTTTGATGAGTATGTTGAAGAGCTTGTCCTCGTTCTTCCAGTCAAGCAAGTCGTCGCGGATCTGGTACGCGATGCCTATGTTCTTGCCATATGTAGTGAGCGCCTCTATCTGCTCCTCTGTCCCGTTTGCGATGATTGCGCCTGTCCGGGCCGCCACCTCAAAGGCGGTGGCCGTCTTGTACTCGATTACGCGCAGATAGTCGTCAAACGTGACGTCCTCGCTTGCCTCCAGGCGGCTTTCGATCATCTCCCCCTCGCTCATAAGCATGGCAGTGGTTGCAAGATCCTTTGTTATGCGGGGGTTGTCAAGGCGCGATGATATTGCAAGGATCAGTCCGAGCACAAAGTCGCCAGTAAGGACGCTCGTGTTGTACCCGTACTTTATGTGGAACGGATCCTTTTGCCTGCGCATCGTCTCGTTGTCAATTATGTCGTCGTGTATTATCGACTCCATGTGCAAAAATTCCACGGCGCACGAGGCTGCAAGCGTGTTCTCGTCTACCGTTCCGACGCTCTCCACTGCAAGCGTGAGTATGATGGGCCTGATTCTCTTGCCGCCATCTAGGGAGTATCTGAGCGGCTCGATGAACTCGGATTCAGAGTACGTGGCAAGCTCCTTTTCTAGGGCCCTGTCTATCATCTCCACGTATCTCCCGTATGTCTTTATCAGAGGGTTTACCTCGATGTTCTTCCTGTCCAAGACTCCCCGATTAAAAAAACACCTCCATTGCTAATTAAATCTTGGTGCTCCAGCCGGGACTTTCATCTGCCGATTTTGAACCCGGGATCACTGCCTTGAAAGGGCAGTATGCTTGACCGGTCTACACCACTGGAACCCGAAAAAATTAGGCCGCCTCACCATAAAATCTTTTGTAAACCACAAAGACTTTTTTATCGGCATGCTCCGAGTCCAAATATGGACGTGGTAGGACGCATAGACGTGATAATCGAGGAGCACAGCCTCCTAAAGCACCCGTTTTACCTGGAATGGTCAGACGGCAAGCTCGACTGCAGCTCGCTTGCGGGATACTCTAAAGAGTATTTCCAGCTGGTAAAGGCAGTCCCGCTGTTCATGGCGCCCATAATCCAGGCCGCCCCAGAGTCTGCAAGGCGGGATCTTGTGGAAAACCAGCAAGAAGAGTCAGACCACATACTGCCGTGGATCGACTTTGCAGGAGAGCTCGGGATTGCAGGCGACGAGCTGGCATGCTATGAGGGGCTTGAAAAGACGCGCAGGGCAGTCTCTGACCTTGGGGGGCTGATGAATGCGTATGATACGGGGGCATGTGCAATGTATGCGCTTGAAAAGGAGATTCCAAAGATAAGCCAGACAAAGCTTGACGGACTGGCAGAGTTTTACGGCATTACCTCCAAAAAGGCGACCGAGTATTTCAAGCTGCACACAGAGGCCGACATCAGGCATGCCGCGTCATGGCGCCGCCTGCTAGAGCAGTCAAACGCCGATCCCAAAGTGCTGGTACATGCAGCAGAGCAGTCAGTCAGGGCGCAAAACCTGCTGCTTGACAGCTGTTATGAAGAGTACTGTTCATAACATTTTATATCAAGCCCCGTCCAAGCACTGCTTGTGGGGCCCGTAACTCAGCTTGGTAGAGTAACCGGCTCATAACCGGTGAGCCAAGGGATCGAAGCCCTTCGGGCCCATACCACTCATTCATATTTTTCAAACAAGACTTGGGAAAAATAATCAACCTTTTGCACCACTTGCAGTGAAACCAACTGTGTATTGACCAGCGCATGCTAAAATCGTTATATACCTTCTAGTACTTTCTAGCATGTTGATTAGTAAATACGCGCCTATGCTAGCTTTGACAGTCTTGGCACTCTTGATTCCAGTAACTGCCTATGCCCAGACCACAGACGAGTTTGTCGCGCCTCCAGCCATCGAGCCTGAAGACGACACTATAGGCCCGGTGGGCATAGTAGATGAGCTAATGCTGGCCCACTCTGATCCCATCGACATCATGTTGCAGCAGAATATAGAGGACTTTGACACTTCCGACACCGTGAAAAATACAGTTGAGGCTCTTGGACTTCAATAAGCCTCACATTTTCTTGACTGTAATAGGCGTAATGACATTATCAATGGTTGTAGTAGTATTTGTTATACAAGAATCATCAAGTGAGATACATTCTGAACCAGATCTATTGGACAGACATTACTGCGTTAAATATCTTGTACATAATGGTTCAAAGTATATTACTAAATCCCACGACTGTTTTGTCACGGAAAAAGAGATGAAGAATTTTATGCATACCTGTTTTTTAGAAAAAATGAGAGAAAAGGGGTTTTGTTATGCGATGTATAAGGGAGATTATTTACGAGATGCAAACGGCTGCGCCATTACTACCCTTCTTGACGATATTTGTCTGTTTCATCCTACTGCAGCAGAATATCGAGGGCTTTGACACTTCCGACACCGTGGAAAACACAGTTGAGGCTCTTGGACTTCGATAAGCCCCATACTTTTCTACCCATAATAGGAGTGATGGTACTGTCGATGGTCATGGTGGTTTTTGTCTTGCAGGAATCATCAAATGAGGCACAGTTAGAACCACTAGACAAACATTATTGCGCCAGACATGTTGTACATAATGGATATGTATTTGTTACTATTTCCCGTGACTGTTTTTTCACAGAAAAAGAGCTCAAAGATTTTATGCATACCTGCTCTGTAGGAAAAATGGGGAAAAAGGGGTTTTGTTATGCTATGTATAAGGAAGGTTATCTACGTGACGCAAACGGTTGCGCCATTTCTAATAACCGCGACGCTGTTTGCGCATATCAACGGCTAGAATAAAAATCACTTGCTTGTATGCGCGTCAACATTTGATTATGATGGATCTCGAACATGATACTATGGATGTTCATAGACGCAATATCGTGTCTCCGAGTCGTCATGGTGTAATAAATGATTCAGGACATGAGATCTGATTTAAATACTTACATCTCGTCCAACTTTGTATTGGTCAACCACCACATACTGGCACTTTTGGGACCGATGATCCTTGTACCGGGGACGGCCTTTGCCCAGACCGCAGACGGGTTTGCCGAGCCCACGACTCCTCCGGTCATCGAGCATGAAGACGACACTGTAGGCTCGGTCGGCATAGTTGATGAATTGATGGCTGCTACCATGTTGGGGATACATATTACAGCTGGTTGCACTATAACTCTAGATACTGAATTGTGTCTAGACCACCATTACGATGAGAAGGGCGTCAAAGTATGTGATGATCTTGATAATCCAAAATTCCATATATTTACTTCTTGGGAAAGCATTGTATCTGAATTGGAGATCGAGCAGTGAAAAAACGCTACATGATTCCGCTTGTATTTTTCGCTGTTTTAGGAATACTGTTTGTGATACTTGTGGTCATTCTTGCATTAATTGTTCCATCACAGAGCTGTTATGAAGGCCCATATGGAGCTTGTATTTAATAAGAATTATTGCATGTGTGCTTGAGTGTACTGTGTGAGAATTATCGAGTACTAGTCTATGTCTAGTACGTCAGTAACCTCCATGGTCTGTTGCTAGACGGTCTTTGTTTTAAAAATATTCTGATTATATGCACTGGTCAATACGCGATTGATTTCACTGCACAAGCGCAGCTTGTATGATCAGGTTGGTTTCACGATTTTCTCCAAATTCATATCTGTTCGGTGTGATTTGTCTATTTCACCGGTTTGCCGGGTTCTATACTGTTCTCATTTTTTCATTTCTTGAGCGGTTTGTACTGCCTGCCCAATCTTGAGAAGATCGTGAAACCAACCTGATCATACAAGCTGCGCTTGTGCAGTGAAATCAATCGCGTATTGACCAGTGCAA
>RHFB01000026.1 GCA_003724285.1 Nitrosopumilus sp. H13
GTACCCGTTTGTAATCTCGACCGTATCGCCCTCGTTTACCTTGCCGATGTCTTCTGCCCACAGGGTCAGCTTCATCTGGTCGGTCTCGTCAGCGATGACTGCATCACAGACATCGACGTTTCCGCCGCTCTTGAGGTTGACGTTTCTCTTCTCGCCCTTGCTCTTTACTGTGGCCTTTACGTTGACCCCGGTTCTCATGTTCTTTGCCTTTGAGATCGGTATGGACTCGTCCATGTATCTTGAGGCAAACCCACATGATTATAAGCTTTTGTTATGCGATGTGCCGGCCCGGTGCAAATAGCAATCGAAAAATATCGGACATTTCACAGTACTACCGCAGAGGTATCGAAGCCCGGTCAACCGAGAGGGACTCAAGATCCAGATGGGCGATCCCTTCTCCTAGGAGTTCGTGGGTTCAAATCCCACCCTCTGCACTAAAATCTATACCGCCAGAGTCCTTACTTTTGTAATCGAGTGACTCGATATCTGCTTGTGAATCAGGGCCGGTTCCTCGTCTCTAAAAGACAGGTTGCATCGAAAACACTTCCATGCTATTTCAGCCATCTCTTTTCCCACATACAAATTACTTATAAATATAATGAACAATTGATCCTAAATCATACAAAACATGATCCCCATGCAAAAAAAGATGCAATTCTTTCAATTTTTGAGTCTGAATCGGCGGTTTTTTCATCAGATAAATCAAAGGGTTTAGAAAAACCTGTAATGATTCCACATCATGGTGGATATTTTTGAGAGTTTTGCAGAGTATTCGTATCTTGGCATATTCATGCTGCTAGTTGGAATAAACGTAGCGCCCATCCTGATGCCCCCAAGCTGGATAGTCCTCGCCTCGTTTTACCTGCTTGATCCCACGCTGGACATACTCGTACTTTCTGTGGTGGGCGCGACGGGGGCGACCCTTGGCAGGTTCCTTTTAAAAAAATTCAGCGGCGTGTTCCGCCGGTTTGTAAGCGGCGAGCAAAAATCCAACCTTGCCATAATCGACAAGTACCTGCACGGCAAAAGATACGGCTATGTGCTGGCCTCGTTCCTCTTTGGGGCAACGCCGCTGCCAAGCAACTTTTTGTTCATCACGTACGGCCTGATGCACACAAAGGGATTGGGGATTTATGCGGGCTTTTGGGTGGGCCGGACCATCTCATATGCGGTGACCATATACTTTGGCAACATAGTTCTTGCCCCGTTTCTTGACGCGTTTGAGGACCGCCTTGTCGGAATACTGATAATTGACGGCGTCGGCGTGGGGATAATCCTGGTACTTGCGTCGATAAACTGGATCGTATTGATCACGCAGAGAAAGATAAAGTTTGTCAGGCCGAGGCTGTGGAGGGCGTAATGGATCTGGGGCAGCTTGCAGCACAAGTCCGGGGCATGATGGGGGATGATCCGGCGCACGACTTTGCGCACGTGATGAGGGTGTACGGAAACGCAAAAGAGCTGTGCAAAAAAGAGGACGCCGACCAGACACTGGCTCTGTGCGCCGCGCTGCTCCATGACGTGGTGTCGTACCCAAAGTTGGATCCGCACTCAAAAAACTCTGCTGCAGAGAGCGCCCAAAAGGCCGTACCAATACTGCAAAAACACGGGCTAGAACAAGACGAGATTGATACCATAGCAGAGGCGATCCGGGATCACAGCTTTTCACGTGGCGTGACTCCGCGGACTATTACGGGAAAGATACTCCAGGATGCAGACCGGCTTGATGCCCTTGGCGCCATTGGAATTGCAAGGACGTTTGCAACCGGCGGCCTGCTCAGACGGCCGTTGTATGATCCAGACGATCCCTTTTGCAAGGACCGCGACCCTGACGACTCTGCATGGACGGTGGATCACTTTTTCACAAAGCTGCTCGCAGTGGAGTCCGGGATGAACACGCAAGCAGGCAGAGCCGAGGCCAAGAGGAGGACCGTGTTTCTCAAAGAGTTCCTGGGGCGCCTAGAAGAAGAGCTCTAGCCATAGTCGACATACCTGTCGTAGCGCTTTTCAATCTCCTTGTTGTCCCCTGTAATGATCCTCTCATACTCTGCATCCCGCCTGGATTCCACATACTTGCATATCTCCACAAACTCGCCCGTGTCCGGATACGAGTCAAAGACGGGCTCTACCATCTTGAGGAACTCGAGCGTCTTTTTCCTGTACTCTTCCCTTGAGGGGCTCTTTGCCCCGGTCATCCTAAACCATACGGTGGCCCAGCTGGCCCCCACCACGTGCGGCAGCAGGTCAAAGGCCCTCTGTATCTCAAAGCGCTCGTCGTTTCTCACCGCAGAAAACCAGCCGCCGACTTTGCAAAATACGTCACTATCATGTCGGCTCCGGCCCTCTTGATTGATGCAAGTATCTCCTCTGTCATTGCCTGCTCGTCTATGTGTCCAAGCTTTGCGGCTGCCTTTACCATGGCATACTCGCCTGAGACGCTGTATGCAGAGACTGGCACGTCAAACCTCCTCCTTGCCTCTGCAATGAGATCAAGGTATGCAAGCGCCGGCTTTATCATCACAATGTCTACTCCCTCATCCACGTCTGCCTTTACCTCCAGCATGGCCTCCCTGGCGTTAGTGTATGGCACCTGGTACGTCTTTCTGTCGCCAAACTGCGGCGCACACTCTGCTGCATCCCGGAACGGGGCGTAAAAGTTGGAGCGGTGCTTGGCAGAGTGCGACATTATCGACACGTCAGTAAAGCCCCCCTCATCAAGGGCGCCCCTGATTGCGGCCACCTGCCCGTCCATCATGGCAGAAGGCGAGACCGTGTCGACTCCCGCCTCTGCATGACTCGTCGCTATCCTTGCAAGCGCCTTGAGGCTCTCGTCGTTGTCTATCCTCTGTCCTTTTGCTATCCCGCAGTGGCCAGAGGTGGTATACTGGCACAGGCAGACGTCTGCCATTATCACCATCTTGTCCCCAAAGTTGCTTTTTATCTGGGATATTGCCTGCTGGACTATTCCGCTGCCGTACGCCGAGGTCCCGGCGTCGTCTTTTTTTGCAGGAATTCCAAACAGCATCACGGCAGGTATCCCCAGTCCTGATATCTTCTCTATCTCGTCGTTGAGCCCTTCAAGCGGAAGTATCTTTGTATCTGACATGGACTCGGCATCGGCCTCTGCCTTTATGCCCTCCCTGACAAAGACGGGGCATATCAGGTCCCTGACAGAAAGCCTGCTTTGCCGTACGAGCTCCCTCATCTTTTCAGACGTCCTCAGTCTGCGGAGGCGCCTTGCAGGAAACGACATGGCATGGCTCTGCTTTGGTAAGATATAATCCTAGTCTAGTTTCTTATAGTCAAACAGCTTGCCTGCAAGCTCTAGCACGTCTGGCCTTCCCTGCTCTGAGGCCTTTCTGATGTTGTTCATAGGGGTGGATACAATGCTCTCCACTATGGACCTTGTCAGCTCGTCGATTATCTTGATCCTGTCTGCGTCCTTTTCCCCGAGCATCTGGAGGGCCTTTTGCAGCTCGCGGGCCCTCAGGGTGTCGATGTTCTGAAAGACGTCCCTTACAAGCGGTTCTGCATCAAGTCTCTTCATCGAGGCCTCTAGCACCCCCACCTCCTCGCCAATTATATTTTCAATGGTTTTGACCTTGTTTTTGCGTGCCTTCATGTTCTTTTCGACCATCTCTGCTATCTGGT
>RHFB01000054.1 GCA_003724285.1 Nitrosopumilus sp. H13
CCAAACCTGACAAACTGGATCTCCTCGCCGTCATCTAGCCGCAGGTATTCCGGCTCTGTATAAACGTCTAGCTCCCCGAGGCTGTTCTCGTCAAACCTGTCCCCCTGGAACAATGCCCCCGGAATTATCATCTTGATCCTGTGCGCAGTCTCTTGCGCGACCCACTGCGCCTTTGCCACTGCGCCCGCGTCTCCTGCATACTCTGCCTCCAGCTCTGCCCCGGCGCCGGTTATGGCCACGTCCCCTATTCCAAGTAGTCTGATCTTTGATCCCACAACAAGGCTGCTCGCGTCATCGCCAGGTATGTAAAACCTGCCGTCCACCTGTATGGTTCTTGAGCCCATGTCTGCTGCAGGATGGTTTGGAATCTCCACGGACGATGCAGGCAGACCTGTCACGGCAATCTTTCTCGGATGGCTCACCATGAAGAGCCTCCTGCTCTCGGGATCTACAATCTTGCGGTTAAATGACTCGAGCGCGTCAAAGGGGGCAAGCGTGTCTGCCTTTGTGAGCCCCAGTGACATGATGAATTTTCTTACGGCCTCTGGCCTTATGCCCCTGCGCTTTAGCGCCTCGAGTGTCGGCAGGCGCGGATCATCGTACCACGACACCTTGCCCTCCTCTATGAGCGGCCTGATTATCCTCTTTGATGTGGGCATCCCCTTGAACTCGAGCCTTGAGAAGAACCCCTGGCGCGGCTTTCTCATGTTTAGCGCGTCAAGTATCGCGTCTATGAGCTCGCGGCGCATCTCAAACTCCTTTGAGCGAAACGCATGGGTAATGCCGTCAATGCTGTCTTCTACTGCTACTGCCATGTCGTAGCTTGGCCAGACGCGGTACTTTTCCCCGAGGGTATAGTGCTTGCCCTCGATGATCCTAAACAGGACCGGATCCCTCATGACTGCGTTGTCTGCCTTCATGTCCCCGCGGAATCTCAGGACCGCCTCGCCGGGCTTGAACTTTGCCATCATCTTTTCCCAGTTTTTCAGGTTCTTTTCTGCGTCTGCCCTGCTGCATTTGCAGGCGATCCGCTCCCTCCTGTTCCTGCCGATGTCGTCCCTCTTGCAGGTGCACACGTATGCCGCGCCTGATGTGGCAAGCTCCGTGCCCTTTTTGTAAAATGTCTCCATGTCATCAGAGGTGCTCTTTATCTGGTCGATATCGATGCCGAGCCACTCTAGTCCCACCTTGATTGCCGCATGGTACTCCATCCTCTCTGCCTCGGGGTTTGTGTCGTCCATCCTGAGGATGAACCTGCCTCCATACATCCTTGCGTACTCGGAGTTGATTATTGCGGCCTTTGCGTGCCCTATGTGGGGATAGCCGTTGGGCTCGGGGGGGAACCTGGTAACCACCTTGCCGTGTATCGCGCCCTCTAGCTCCGGGAGGCCGTCCCTTCCTGCGGGTTTCTCCCTTGGAGCCAGAAGATCCGGGAACTTGGAGTCGATCTCTTTTTTTTGCTCCTCTGAAGACATTGCGTTTACGTCATTTACTATTGCGGCTATGTCGCCTGTCACCTCGGACACCTTTTCGCGCAGCTCCGGCCTGTTGCCGAGTATCTTGCCTAGTACGGTCTGCTCGCGCGTCTTGCCCCCGTGCTCGAATGCGTTTTGCAGAGCCAGACGGCGCAGCTCTACTGCAAGCTCCACGCTATACTTCCCTCTCTACCACAAAGTCAAGCAGCGCCGCAAGATCCCTTTTTGCGGGATTATTATACGAATTCAGCGAGCTTGCCGCCTTTTTTGCATACCTGCGCGCATGCCTCCTCACGTCGTCCTTGATTTCCATGGCGCGTACCACGTCGACTGCCTTGCCGACATCGTACTTTGTGGCCTTTGGGTTCCCAAAGGATCTCATTATGTCCCTCTTGTCTTTTCCACGAGCGGCGCGTATTGCCAGCAGTATGGGCAGCGACTTTTTGCCCTCCCGGATGTCGTTTCCCACCGGCTTTTTTGTGATCTTGGGATTGCCGACTGCCCCTATGAGGTCGTCAGTTATCTGGAATGCAATGCCGAGATTGCGCCCAAAGGACGCAAGCCTTGCGACATCTGCGGGCCTGCTAGTTGCGCATATTGCGCCCATTGCGCACGACGCCTCAAAGAGGGCGGCCGTCTTTTTGCATATCATACCTACATACTGGGCATGCGAGGAAAATTTGGGGTTTCTTCCCATGTCCACGTCTGCCTGCTGGCCCTCGCACACGTCCACGCATGCGTCTGCAAGGCGTGAGATGAGTTTTGAAACCGACTCTGCGGGAAGCCTTGACGCGGAGATTGTGGAAAACGCCTTTGAGAACAGGACATCGCCTGCAAGTATTGCAGCATCGATGCCGAACTTTTTGTGGACGGTCTGGACGCCGTGGCGCATGTTGTCATTGTCCATTATGTCATCGTGTACCAGCGTAAAATTGTGCACCATCTCCACTGCGGCTGCCGCAGGCATCGCCCTGGCGGCGCTGCCTCCGAGAACCTGGCAGCTCTTTACCACCATGTACGGCCTGAGCCTCTTGCCGCCGTGAACTATGAGGTGGGATGCCGCATTGTACAGGCTTTTGGGGCTTCCAGACAGTCTGGAGCGCAAAAACTTGTCTGTCGCCTTTGCGTTTTTTTCAATGCTGTCTTTCATCTATGATCCTCCATTTGTCTGGCGGCAGGTGGCACGCGATGGCTTCATCAAGGGCATCATTTATTGTATCTGTCCATGCAGATAATATGTTTGCGCGCCCCTCAAGCACGGCGGCATTGGATCTTCCAAACAGTCTCAGGGCTATGAGCATCCAGGGGCAGTATATCCCGGGATCAGAGCGCATTCCACTTAAAAGCTCGTCTGGAGTGACCCATCTGATCTCGTCTATCTCGCCTGGTATGCTTTTTAGCTCTGCATCCGTCACGCCGACTAGCGTGCCGCATATCTCGTTTTCAGAGCCTACGTCCTTGTACGGCACGTGGTACTCGAACTTGTGCAGGTACTCGAGTGTCCCGGATATCCCGACCTCCTCGGGCATCCTTCTCTGCCCGGATGAGACGTACGTCTCTGACTCCCTTGGATGGCTTGCAAACGTGCCGTCCCAGCATCCGGGCCACAGCATCTTTTGGGGGTCGCGCCTTGCAAGCGCCAGCCTGCCTCCCTTGTCAAACAGCAGCGCGGTAAAGGCCCTGTGGAGCCTGCCGTCTGGCAGGTGGCATTTTACCTTTTCCTCGGTGCCTATCGCGTTGTCATCAGAATCAACTAGTATTACGTACTCTGTCATCGTCTCCTCCTAAACAGCGTCCCCTCGAACCTCTTGCCACTTATCGCATCTGCAATTCTGCGGGGCTTGTTGCCGTTTACAAAGAACACGGTGGTGCCGCCCCTTGATATGGAGCCTGCTTCCTTTAGCTTTCTTGCCATGCCGCCTGTCACGTCCATGTCGGTGCCGGAGACAGACGCGCGCACGCTGCCTGCCTCGCGTACCAGCTCGCGCGACTTTATGTCGCGGTACAGCCCGTCCTCGTTGAGCGCAAAGATGCACAGCCTTGGCTTGAGAATCCGCGCAATGTGGGTCATTATCCTGTCGCCTGAGAGTATGTACGTCTTTTTCTGGCCGTGCCACAGCGCGTCGCCGTATGTGACCGGGGTCATCCCGGCTTTTGCAATCTC
>RHFB01000011.1 GCA_003724285.1 Nitrosopumilus sp. H13
GATAAAGTGTAACCTTGTTGAATCGCACAAACCAGAGCTCGGTGATCAAAGAAGCGATTAATTCTTATCTAGACAAGGGGATTACTGACAAGCAGGACATCTACACCAAGGTGGTAGACGACCTGGGGGTTCCAAGGCCCACCGTGAGACGGGTTGCAAGGGATCTCCAGACGGAGCTGCTCGAAAAGATCAAGATTCTCCAGACGGCCAAATCCAAGGCGATCGTCATGTCAGAAAAAGACGAGTAAATCGGCCTTTTTTTATTCCTATTTTCATCATTACTGTTATAAACAATATCGTCTCCAAACCTCCTAATGGGATATCTCAAAAACCATCTGGCAACCGTCTCAACTGGCGCCTTTGCGGCGGCTCTGACCATATGCTGGCTGTATTTTTCAGACACCGTGCCCGCGCTCAATTTTGTATTCCTGATGGCAGTGCCCATCACGTGGTTTCTGACCCTGATGTGCTGGCTGGCGCAAAAGAGCGCCGACTATGCTCACTCGCACGGCAGTGAAAAAAAAAGCTTTGATGCGCAGGCAGTCATGACTGCCGACGGGCAAAGCGTGCCTGAAATCAGGCAGATTCAGAGAGATCTGGCCTCGGAGCTTGAGGGAATAAGGGAGACAGTCAAGCTAAAGGACGGGGAGATAGAGCGCCTGAACCAAGAGATCTCCAATCTGCAGACACTCGTACAGATAGAGTCACTAAAGACAGAGCTTGCAAACCTAAAGATGCTCGCATCCAAAAAGTAGCCCTATGTGCAGTGGCAGCAGTCGATGCCGTGGTTCTTTTTGCATCCAGGACAGCTCTCCGCTCCGCCAAAGTGGCATTTGCAGGCGCATGGCTCCTTGTCCATCAATATCGTCTGTATTCGTTGGTATTTGACTCTTTTTCAGTAACTGCGCATCCGGGGATCATGCAGCGTATGAATTCTGGTTGCTGTTAGCCTTTCAGCTTGGATGCCATGTCCAGAGTCCCGTCAACCATCTCCTTTAGCCTGCTTTGCGCGTCTGCATCCGAGACGGAATCGTTTGTGACGGACTTTGTAGTAAGATACACGGCCTTTGGGTTTGCCACCACCCTAAAGTATGACAGCAGCTGGGTAAGCAGCGTCTGCACGTCTATGAATCCAATGTTACCAGCAGCCAGTATCATCATTCCTGCCACCTTTCCCTCTGTCTTTTTGTAGTCGATGTACTCGAACAGGTTCTTGAGTGCCGAGCTGAAAAACGAGTTGTAGATGGGGGTTCCTATCAGCCAGACGTCTGCATCTGTAATGTCCTCTGCCGCCTTTTTTGTGGCCTCGTTGTATTCCTCATCGGGTCCCCTGTAGCACTCTATCTGGCCTTCAGAGATGTTGATCATTTTTGTATCGGGGTTTTTTGACTTTGCGTATTCGTAGACGTGCTTCATTACAATCTGTGTGACTGCGTCCTTTCTGGGGCTTCCGGAGATGACTACCACCTTCATGCCTAGATTCGGATGTCTCTGTATTTAAATTGCCATTAACACGCTCTCCACTGCTTTTGCCACAGGCTAGCCCGGTATGAATCGCTTGGCCCAATGAGATGAACCCACTGTCTGGATCACCCGTATTTAGAAGAAGAACTTGTAAGCTGTGACAAGGGACAAGAAGTGGAAAACCACCGTGGCATTTACAGTCACCATGAGTGTGACCCATCGTCGGCCGTGCCTGATCCAATCCACAAGCCACACGCCAAAAAATCCCATGCAGATACAGAAAAAGGCGACAAGTATGAACTGTGTTTCTTGCATCATGTCAGTATAGTTCACTATTTGGCCTTGATTTACAAAAACCAGTAGGAATGCAAAGACAAGCGGGAGTTTTCGGTAGCACACCCCATAAATCCCCAGAAAGATGCAGGTAAGGATGATAGGAACCCAGATTATTGAGTAGACATGATACTCTGCAAAGGGAAGAATATACCATGCTGGCGGAAGTCCAATGACAAGCGGGAGTTTTCGGTAGTGCCGTACGACCAACTGTTGCAGTCTCTGTCTGGACATGCCTCCATCAATCCCATTTGTAGTCTGTCAGACTCCAGACCCGCCACAATAAAAAAAGCGTCGTGCTGATAGCAATCCCCAGAACCAGTTTCCAGTTGGACTTTAGTTTAAAAAATATCATGCCGCTTGTACTCATCCTAGTACAGCTCCGTGTCGTGCTGCCAGTCAAGTCTAGTAATATCAAACGAGTCTATAGAGTGAATCAATATGTCTAGGCATGTGCACGACATGGGCACGCTTGGCAGAATCATGAGTAATGCCGGCAGAGACGAGGGCATCATACGCCTGTCATTCATTATTACATGCGGCTGTGTGCCTTGACTATTTAAGCATTATTTTCATTCTATATCGCCGTTCTCACTAATTGGAATGAAAGATATGTATAAATAGCATGCTGGCGTAGTGCAGTAGTTGGCATGTGAAATCATACCTGCAGCCAACGGTCTGCCTGTTGTCAGGCTTCAAAAACAGCTCAGACGAGCGTGACCAAGTATGCAAAACATTGCAATGCCAAATGAGTGATTCATGGTTGGCAGAGATGACCAGTGCCGGCGCCAGATGCAGGCTCTGGCAAACACGGGCGATCAGCAAAAACCGGGGAGCTGGCAGAAAAAGTGCGGGATCTATGCGCCCCCATGCGAGAGGCGCGCGGCGGGCAGCCAACATTTGAAAGGTTAAATACTCTTGCGTGGGAATTTTTGTGTGTCCACGGCATACGTCCTGCTCAACTCTGATTTGGGTTCTGATGAATCCATAATCGAGGAGGTAAAGCGGATACTCGGAGAGGAGGGCGTCGCGTACGAGGTTCAGGGCGTCTATGGAGTATATGACATAATTGTAAAGATATCCTCAGACGACCCTGAAATGCTCCGCTCCATAATTACTAACAGGTTGAGAAGGATAGACAAGGTCCAGTCGACCCTTACCATGATGGTCATAGAAGAGCAAGAGAACCTATAGCCTTTTTATCGCGTCTGTAATGCGCACCATCTCTGCCTCCGTGTTGAAAAGGTGCGGCGATGCCCGGACTATCTTTGTATCTACTATCTCCCTTGCCGCCAGGACGATTCCCTGCCCTTGCAGCCTGTCTACCAGCTTTTGCGGATCCATTCCTGCAATGTTAAATGATACAATGCTGGTTCTTCTGTCCGGATCATCCGGGCCATACAGGACGGATCCCGGGATCCTCGATATCTCGTCCCTGAGAACTCCTGCCAGGCGCCTGTTCTTTTCGCGTATGTTTGCGATTCCAAACTTTAGCAGGTATCTTGCAGAGGACTCCATGCCGACCATGCCTACATAGTTTCTAAAGCCTGTCTGAAATCTGGCGGGCATCTCCTTGAATACAAGGCGGGCATCATGCAGTATGGCAGACTCGCCTCCTACTGCCGACGGCTCTAACAGCTCGCTTGACTTTCTGCTACAGTAAAACAGCCCCGTCCCCATGGGACCGCAGAGCCACTTGGAGCCGTTAAATGACATAAAGTCACAGCCGATCCGCGATGCGTCCACCTCCATGCATCCGACTGACTGCGCGCAGTCCACAAAGAACGGAACCTCGCCGCATATCTTCCCCGCCTCCCCTACTGGAAGTATGGCGCCGGTGTTGTACAGGGCGTGGCTGAGCGCCACAAGTTTTGTGTTCTTATCGATCCGGGATCTTAGATCGTCTGTCTTGAAAAAGCCGTCCTCGTCTACCTGCATGCTTTTTACCGACGTCCCGAGTCTCAGCCAGGGGTAGAGGTTGGAGTGGTGCTCGTGCGACATTCCTCGGATTACCATGTTCGAGTCAGTCCCAAACCGGAGGCCGTTTGCAACCATGTTGACGCCGTCCGTGGTGCTCTGGGTGAGGACCACCTCGTCTGGCTGGCACGATATTATCTCTGCGATGACTCTTCGCGCGTTCTGGAGCTTTTCTCGTACAAACTCGTCTGACTCGGCCGAGTCCGGACCAAGCGAGCAGTACGATACAAGAAACTCCCTCATGGCATCTATGCTGCATACAGGCATCAGGGAGACTGACGCGTTGTTCACATAGATCTTGTCAGAGCCGGCAAAGTCAGCAGAGATGTCCCTCTCCATTATTATATCTGTAAGACGCTGTAGCATTGTTGGATAAAAATCCTGACCTGTCTCTGGACTGCGATCTGGCGTCCATCCAAGACGAGCTCAAAGGACATGCGCCAAGCATTGTGCTGTGCCGGGAGCCGTTTCACAAGGCGGAGTTTCTTGACAGGATGATCGGATCTGCAGGGTGTCCCGTGGTGTTTGTGGACATGGATCTTCTCTATACCGGGTATCTCAGGTCTGCAATGATCCAAGGCAGGGACGATGTAACAGTAGTCTGCCCGGACAAAAAAGACTGGAGGAAGAGGCTTGCAGACATAATAGTCAGGGCGTCAGAAGAGAGAATTCTGATAGTAATTGACACGTTTAATGGAGCCTATAACATATTTGATGATCTCGAGTCCGTCAGGCTGGTCAACTCGTGCATCATGCTGCTCTCATGTATGGGCAGGCAGACCGGCTCGTCTGTCATTGTGGCGGCAATGGCAAGAAGACGGGAGGACGGGAGGTGGGTGCTCTCGCCGGGAGGAAGGCAGGTCATGAGCTCGGAGAGGACGGGGATCTTTTTTCTCAGAAAGGCGGCAGACGGCCTGACCGTATCACGTCTTGGAACCGGTCCCAGGCCTGTTTTCTGAAACACCGTTATAAAATATGAAACGCCGTTATAGTCCGGGATTCAGAGGCAAGTTATATTAAGATCAGACAGGGCAGTAAGGTTGCAATGCCAGTAGGAATAATTCCAGACATCAGCGAGCAAATGTGTATAGGTTGTGCACTGTGTGTAGAGATCTGTACAACGCTTGGTCCAGATGTCCTAAGGGTAAAGCCAGTCGAAGGCTGGAAGAGAGGTAAAGCATTTGTGTTTTATCCAGAAAGATGCATTTCTGACGGCGCATGCATAGGCGTGTGTCCGACAAAGGCAATCTTTTGGATGAGGCCAATGGACTTTACCGTGGGACAACCGGTTCCACTCTACAAGAACTCCGTCTTTGTAAAGGGCTGGACAGAACTGATCGATTAGATCTGATCAACCTTTTTTCATTTCTTTTTTACTGTAACGGATTCGCCCGGGTGCGCGGTTCTAAAGACCAAACCGCGAGCCCCCGTCCTGTTTGGCAGGCTTTGCAAGGCTGTCTAGCATCTCGTATGTGATGGTAAACTTGTTTCCCACCATGGTGGAGTTCCTGTCATGCATGCCCTCCGGGACAAGCCCTACGTCAAGATCCCTGATCTTCTTTGTCTTTATGTCAAACAGCCTGATCTTTTTGCCGTTTTCAAGCTTGATTATCACATCGCCGCTGAGTCCCTGTATTGAGAACCCCTCGTGAAACCTTATCCAGCCCCCGCGCCTCAGCTCTATGACGCAGTCGTAGGTAAGCTTGCCCCCGTAAAACTCGATCTCGCGCGCGGCAAGCCTCACGTCGTCTTCGGCGTTGATTATGATGATCTTCTCTGCCTCTAGCAGGGCCGTATTCACCACGTTTTCTGCCACTATCGTCCCGTTGGGCGCGCATACGTGGGTCCTGTGCTCCTGTATCTCAAAGACCCCCACCCGCCCGCCGGGATCCTCCACCCTGAGCTTCCTGCCAAAGACGTTCCCAATTATTGCATTGCCGTTCTCTACTGTGATCCTGGCGCCGTTCTCAATCTTGTACTTGTTCTCCGTGGCTTCAAGCATCCTAAAGTCGCCCCTTGTAAGGCGTATGTACGTAGCAAACTCCTTTGTCCATGTCGGGCTAGTTATGCTGCCCTGCATGATTACCGGGCCGTCATATGTGAGGCTCCCGGCCATAAAGTTTCCCTTGATTGACAGGGCCCCGTTTGCCTTTCTCTCCAGCTCGATCTCCCCGAGCGCCTTTGAGCCAAACAGCCTTGTGGCAGTAGAGTTTGAGCGGTTGAGCGCCGCGGCCCACTCCTCTGCAGTCCTCATCTCCCTTGAGATCTCGCGGCCCAGGATCTGGTTCTTTCTGCGTATGTCCGCGTCCGTGTCACCCGAGTAGACACGTGATCTCCTGAGCTTTTCTGCGTCCGTGTCGGGATATTTCTTGCCGATCTTGAGATCCTCGTATGCCTGCTTGATTCTGATGAACTGCTTGTTCTCCCCGCCTCGGTCAGAGTGGTACTGTAGCGCCAGCCGCCTAAACGCACCCCTGATCTCCTTTTCAGTAGAGATCTCGGCGACGCCCAGTATGTCATAGTTGCTCTCTGTCATGCGCTGGATTTTTGCGATTCCTATACTTGTAGGTTGTTGACTAGCTTTTCTTGGATCTGGTCAGGGCCACAGCAGCCATGCCGATTCCGATGATTCCGGCTCCGATTCCGGCATACTCGATGCCGGCCAGGGGAGCTCCGAGACCGTCGACTGATCTCTGGAGGTTTCTAATGTCTTCTGCCAGCGCCCTTTGCTCATCTATGTACTGCTCCAGCTCAAGATCAGACGGCTCTGGAAACTCGACGAATGCGCGCTCTGCCACCTTTGGCGGGTGCATTGAGAGGTTGATCGGCGTGTCGTTTATGGTTCCCAGTATGTTTGCCTGGTAGAACCCGGACACCGTGGGATTGACGGCCGCATAGTACCTTCCGGGGGAGTTGTGGACTGCAGACAGGGGGAGCGTGATGGTCTCATTCTTGTATACAAGCTGTATCTTGACTGTCTTTCTCAGCCCCTCTATGCCGTCTTTGAAGACCTGCTCTTCTAGCTCGAGTCCCGGCTCTAGCGGGCTTGCGAGAAATTCCAGCGCATTTGTCTCCCCGGAGACGACCGGCGAGTTGAGCCAGCCTATCTCCACCCTGTACTCTCCCACAGAGTCGACCGTGTGACCGTATGCGATCCCCGGGACAAGCACCAGCAGGGCCAGATATACAACCTTCAATATGTGAAAAGGCGCGGTGTAATCTTAAAAATGTTCCACCAGTTCACATCTGGCACGGCTAGGCATCTGCATACATCGAGACTTCCCACGCCGTGGGAGTCTGCGCAAACGCGGTGTACTCTTTGTATTTGAGTTCCGAGTACTTTTGCAAAAAGTCCTTTGTGAATACCGCCTCGAGGAATCCCGAGTCACTGCTGAGCGAGTCGAGCGCCCCCTTGAGGGAGACAGGCAGGGAGCCGATGCCAAGCTCGCGCTTTTTTTCCGCGGAGAGTTTGTAGACGTTCTCCTCTATCGGGTTTCCGGGATCCGTCTTTTGTTTTATCCCGTCAAGACCCGCAAGTAACAGAGCAGCCTCTAGTAGGTAGATGTTTGCGGTGGGATCAGGCACGCGGTACTCGATTCTCTTGCTCTTTGCCTGGTTCCTGTTATACATGGGGACGCGGATGGCCGCCGAGCGGTTTCCCATCCCCCAGCAGACGTTTACAGGCGCCTCGAACCCGGGAACAAGCCGCTTGTAGGAGTTTGTGGTGGGGTTTGAGATTGCGCACAGTGCAGAGGCGTGGTTGAGGATTCCGCCGACATAGTACCTGCCGGTCTGGCTGATCTGCGCCACGTCGTCGTCCTGGTCATACATTATGTTTGTCGTATCATTCCACAGGCTCTGATGCGTGTGCATGGCAGAGGCGTTGTCGCCAAAGATAGGCTTTGGCATGAACGTGGCGACCTTGTTCTTCCTCTTTGCCTTTACCTTTACCAGGTTCTTGACTGCAATCACGTTGTCTGCCATGATGATCATCTCGTCATATACCAGGTTGATCTCGCACTGGCCGGAGGTTGCGACCTCGTGGTGCTCGGCCTCGATCTTTATTCCGAAATAATTGTAGAGATCATCGCACACATCCTTTCTGAATCCCTCAAGCGTGTCCTTTGGCTGCGACGGATAATACCCCTCCTTGATGTCTATTGCGGTGCTCACGTTCCCCTTGGCCCACGGCGACTCTTTTGACTCGATGGAGTATCCAGAGCCCCCGTACGAATGTGTCGCCGCGTACGGGGACGGGTACACGTTGATCGTATCAAACACAAAGAACTCGATCTCGGGACCCCAGTTGGTGTGTGTGAGTCCGAACTCCCCGAGCTTTTCAGACGCCTTGGATGCTATGCCTCGAGAGTCGCGGTTGTACCTTGACTCTTTGTTCGTGTTGCCGTCGTACAGGTCGCAGAAGATCCTCGCGTTGCGCCTGCTTCCGGGATCATAGTCGTTTGGCAGGATCTTAAACGAGTTCGGATCAGGCATCAGGATCATGTCCGAGTTATTAACTGACTTGAAGCCGACAATCGAGCTTGCATCGAGCTTTTCAAGCCCGTTTACAAAGCTGTCCTTGTCTATTGCATAGCTTGGCATTCCGACGTTGTGGAGCTCTCCAAATATGTCCACAAACCAAAAATCGATAAACGAGATGTTCTCCTCCTGTATTGCCTGCAAGACCTGATCTGGATTCAACTGATGATCCTATCAGATCTGTTTACAAATATTGCATAGTAAGATAGATTTGTCTATATAGTCAGGTTAATTCTGAGATGAGGGGTTTTGGGGCGTCTTTGGTGCCCTGAGACGCTCTAGCTCGTCCTCAAAGAAGAACTTTTCAGAGTACATGGGTCTCAGATCATCTAGCCAGATCGCGTTTTCGTCGTATTTTGCCAGAAATGGCTCGCGCACCCAGTCTGGGTTCCTGCCCTGCAGGAACTTTAAGAGTATGGCCTTTTGACCGTTGATTACAAGCGTGCCTGCCACCTGCACCTTGCCGGGAGTCGCAGACATGCTCGGTCCCCGGACGGTTCTTGCCAGTCCGCTAAGCGACGAGTACGCCCTAATGAATATCTCATAGGCCCGAACCAGCGGGATCCCAAAGTAGTGCTGCGCGCCCGTGTCCCTTACTACGAACATATAGTAGGGAATGCATCCAAGCTCGGTCTGCATTTTCCACATCTGCGCCCACATGTCTGCATCGTCGTTTATGTGTGCAAGCACGGGCGACTGCGTCCTGATCTGGGCGCCGGTATTTCGTACCTCGGTTATTGCGGCTCTTACCGCGTCCGTCCTCAGCTCGCTTGTGTGGTTAAAGTGGGACATGAACGCCAGATGCAGACCCGCATCCGTGATTCTTTTAAACACGTCTAGCATCTCCTGCGAGTCCGGGTCTGTCAGAAACTTGTACGGCCAGTAGGCAAGGGCCTTTGTCCCGATTCTGATCGTCTTGAGGTTTGGGATTCTGGACTCGATCAGGGCGTCTACGTATTTTGAGAATATCTTGGCCTTCATGATCATGGGATCACCGCCAGTAAACAGCACGTCCGTGATCTCCGGGTGCTCTGATACGTACCTTACAAGCTGCTCGCCCTCCTGCATGGCAAACTTCATCTCGTCCATTCCCACAAACTGCGGCCACCTAAAGCAAAAGCTACAGTATGCGTGGCATGTCTGGCTCTGGCTTGGAAAGAAGAGGCATGTCTCCCTGTATTTGTGCTGCATGCCGTACAGCTTTGTGCCGTCCCTTAGTGTCGGCACGTTGAGCTCCATCTGTCCGGCCGGATGCGGGTTTAGCTGCAGGCGGATCTCGTTTGCCGCAGAATTAATCCCCTCCTTGGAGCCTTCTGCCAGGGCAGCCTCCATCTTTGCATAGTGCTCTGGTCTTAGCATCCCCTTTTGTGGAAAGGTAAGCACGTACATGGGGTCGTTTGGTATGTTGTCCCAGTCAATGAGCTGCTCGACGACATAGTTGTTTGCCTTGAAGGGCAGCACGTGTCCTACCACCTCCATCTCGGTCCGGGTCTCCTCGGGGAGTTCCTGTATCTGCGGGAGCTGCCTAAAGTTTGAGAGTGTGTATGATTTTAGAGACGGGGAGGCATCCCAGACGGATTCCTGACGGGTCATTTTGTAGGTAATGCCCTGACTATTGTTAAACGTTACACGCCACTCTAGGCACGGATTCAGGGGCCGGATTTTTAACTAATAATAATACGGACTTTGTTATACCCTAGAGATGAGCAAGCACGAGATCATAGGGGCCGTGGCAGAGCAGGCAGGCGAGTTTTACAACGTCTCGGAGCTGATTGCATCATCACCTGCGCTGCAGACAGCCTTTACAGTGCTGGTGATAGGCATATTTGCAATAGTGGCGGCGCACCGCTTTTTCTCAAACATGATAAAGGTGCGCAAGTTCAACTATGTCAGGCCTCACCTGTCCCGGTTTGCCAGGGTGGGAATACTGCCGTTTTTTGCAATCATCTTGGTTACCAGCATGAACGCCTATATCCACTCCTTTGACGTGTTCGAGGGCGCGGAGATTCTTGGCATGGCATTGGCCGGCCTGACGCCGGCAGAGACGTTCTCAAAGATTCTCAACACGATCAACATCCTAGTCATCGGGTATTCCGTGGCACACATCATCCCGATAATGCTCACAAAGCGTGAAAAATCAAACCTCGAAAAGGAGGACTTTGAGGCGTGGAAGGACATGCACGGGTTTCCCGACGACGACGAGGATCTGTTCCACAGGTTCTTCAAGTGGGTTCCGCCTGCTCACAGACCAGACGGCATTACGGAAGAGGAGTTTGAGGAAGGCCTCAAGACAAAGGAAGGAAGGAAGAAACTAGAAAAGTTCCGCACCTCTAGGGGCACGCCGATAGGCAGCCATGAGGCACTAGTTGATGATCCGTTTGAAGAGTGGAAGGAACTAGAGCGGAAAAAGTATCAGGATTATTTTGACCATTGTCTCTCGGGGGACAACCAGTCAGGCAAGAAGCTCAAGACGGGGCGGGATGTCGAGGAGATCCATGCCATAGACACGTGGAGGGAGGAGAAGAGGCTTGGCGGCTTTGATCCCATGGTTCCCGGGGCAAGGCCCCACGGATACGCCGCAAAAAAGAGAAAGAACGTGCCAAAGTCCATCACGCAGATCCTTCCGCTTGGGATCTTTGCAGTGGTGGCACTGGGCGTGGTCAGCTGGTGGGGCGTGGATCTGATAGTGCTTGCGACTGCCACGGGCGGGCTTGCCATAGGGGTGGGCCTGGCTCTGCAGGAGACGATGCAGAACTATTTTGCATACATACTGATCAGAAAGGACAAGATATTCACAGAGGGTGAGCGCATAAAGCTTGACACGGGATACAACGGGTACGTGCACAAGATCACCCCCCGGGTGACGTACATACGCGACGCCCTCAACGAGTCGTTTGCAGTGATTGCCACGCGGCAGCTAGTCAACGCCCAGATAATCAACTATTCAAAGGAGGTAAAGATGGTGCCGGCCATAGTGGAGGTGGGCGTCTCCTATCTCAACGATCCAAGACAGGTATCGGCCATACTGGTAAAGGTCGGAAGGCGGGTCATGAGGGAGGTGGTGGATACAAAGGGAAGGCATCTGGTCAGGCAGACGCGGTGCCCATACCTGGAGAATAACAAGCCCAGCTGCGGCTGCGACAACGACTTGTATGTGGATGTCACCCAGCCGGTGGTCAGGTTTACCGGCTTTAACGACTCGTCGCTTGACTTTTCCCTGTGGCTCTATGTCCGGGACTATGGCGCCCAGTTTAGTGCAAAGACGCACATGAGGATCATCATGCACGAGGAGTTTAAAAAATACGACATTAGGATTCCCTGGCCCATCCGGACCATATACCATGGAGACGAGGGGCGCGAGCAAGGAGAGATCGACAGGCTCGAGCAGGAGAGGAAAAAGGCAGTCGAGGAGTACGGGACCGGCCGCTTTGGACGCGGCAGCGGCGAGGACTAGCTCAAAACTTAAGAATCCCATCAGGGCAGGACTAGTTGTTGAAGACTACTGTAATCTCTGACGGGTCGGATCTGGCAAGGAGGATATCTAGGCGCCTCGGGGCAAGGCATGTAAGGTATGCAGTCAGGGAGTTTCCAGACGGGGAGAGCAAGATAACGCTGCGCGGCAAGATATCTGGCAGGATCATAGTTGTAAAGTCCGCCTATCCCCCGGTTGATACGGGCCTGCTGCATGCGCTCTCGCTGATTGCAAGGGCCAGGGAAGAGTCCTCAGAGGTGATAGCCGTGGTTCCATACATGGGATATGCCAGGCAGGACAGGGAGTTTCTGTCCGGCGAGATAGTTACGATGCGGGTGCTTGGCAGGCTGTTCCGGGGAGCAGGCGCGTCAAGGGTGGTGGTGGTGGACATTCACAGTACCGCAGGCCTCCGGCTGTTCCCGATAAGGACCACAAACGTGACTGCCATCCCGGATCTTGCAAGGCATGTAAAAAAGATGAGGCTGAAGGATCCGCTTGTCGTCTCGCCTGACCGGGGAGGGGAGGGGCGCGCCAAAAAGTTTGCAGCCGAGCTTGGCACCGGGTATGTGGCCCTTGAGAAAAAGAGGGACAGGAGTACGGGCAGGGTGCAGATAAGGACTAGGAGTACGGACGTGTCAGAAAGGGACATTGTTCTAGTAGATGACATGATAAGCACTGGCGGCAGCATAGTAAAGGCGGCGCAGTTTCTCAAAAGACACGGATGCCGTCGCGTGTATGTCGCATGCACCCATGCCCTGCTTGTAGGCGATGCGAAGAAGAGCATTGCAGAGGCAGGCGTGGCGGGAATAATCAGCGCAAACACCGTTCCTGGCAGGACGCCAGTTGACGTCTCGGGTGCAATCGCAGAGGCAGTCCGACCATAGGCATAAAAGCTCGGGACTGGTACGTGATCTGATGAAGATGGTGTTTCTTGGAACGTCTGCGGCGCAGCCTACTGCCGAGCGGGGGCTTTCTTGCGCCTGCCTTGAGAGGAACGGGGAGGTGTTCATGTTTGATGCAGGCGAGGCGGCGCAGATCTCCTACATGAAGGCGGGCCTTGGGTGGAACAAGAAGATGAGGATCTTTATAACGCACATGCACGGGGATCACTGCGTCGGGCTGTTCGGACTGCTACAGACAATGTCGATGCGCAAGAGGACAGAGCCCCTAGAGATATTCGGTCCTGCAGGAATCGACGAGTTTGTGGCAGCAAATACAAAGATGCTCAATTTCGGCCTGTCGTTTCCGGTGATGATCAGCGTGGTAAAGGAGGGAATGGTCTTTGAGGACGGCGAGGTAGTGGTGGATGCGTGCAGGGCAAGCCACAAGGTGACTGCGTTTTCATACAGGCTTGTAGAAAAGGACAGGCCGGGGCGCTTTGATGTTAAAAAGGCCGGGGCGCTAGGCATACCAAGGGGCGTCTTGTGGAAC
>RHFB01000063.1 GCA_003724285.1 Nitrosopumilus sp. H13
AGGATTATCTTTGTGTTCATGTTTGCAAGTATCGTCCTAGGTATGACACTTGTAAGCTGCGTAATGGCAGTCAGTCCCACCTTGAACTTGCGGCCCTCCTTTGCAATGGTAGAGTAAATGTTGTCACTCTTGGTAGTGAGCACGTCTGTTCCTATCACGCGGGGGGCCTCTTCTATCACCACGGTTGCGACCGGTTTAGAGTCCAGCTCGCCTGTGGCCTTGTACGACTTGTACCTCTCAAAGAGCCTTGACGCAATTATATTCCCCACTATGAGCTCCGCCTCGTCACCAAGCCTTGACGTATCCAGTATTACGACCCTGCCGCACTCTATATCATTTATAATGTCATCTACAGTGGTAAACCCCTTTGTCTCAGAGTCAAACACCTCGTGCTTTGAGACCAGCCTTCCCTCCTCGTCCTTGTACAATCCCAGAATAACGCGCAGCTTGCGCTGTATGGCGCCCATAGTCGATGCGGCAATGCGGTCCTCTGCGGCCTCTGGCGGGGTCAGCATCAGCGTAGCAAGCCATGCCCTCTTTTGCTTCCAGTGATAGTTCCTAATGGCCTGGAACTGGGCTTCTGAAAAGTCGACAATCCCCTCAAAGTGTTCCGGCTTTATCGACTGCAAGTTGATAGTCAGGCGGCTTGCACCGACTGGCGGAGCAGACGGCGTATAATACACCAGATTCTCCCTTGCCCTTTTGTGGTCCTTTAGCCCCACTCCCTGCCTGCCATAGTACTCGTCATGTGCATCCAATACTAGCGCCCCCACCATGTCCGAGTCCAGCACGTGCCACATGATGTTCTTTACCAGGTTTGACTTGCCGCGGCCAGTAGTAGCCGGGATCATCATGTGGTGTGTGAACACGTCCTGTGCAGGCAGCCACACCTCTGCCTCTTTTATCACCTTGCTGCCGCTCCTGATATGCCCGACAAATATCGAGCCGCGATCCTTTTGCAGAAACTCCAGATCCTCATTACTAATCATGCGCAGCTTGTTGAAAAACGGCGGCAGCGACTTTGGTATGTTTACCGTATTATTTCCAGATATCCTTGCAAGCGGCCTTATCCGGGCAAGCACATAGTTGACAAACTCTGGCTCGTAAAATTCCGCGTCAGCCACCCCCTGCTCCAGATTAACTCCTGACATCATCTGCTGCATCCTGTCTTGAATCTGCGAGCCGTACTCTAGCTCAAACACCTGGAGTATGAGAAACGAGCCGTTCTCCTCTGATACCATCAGGTCGCCTATCTCTAGATCTTTTCCAGACTTTTGCCTGATTATTATATCCCCAAAGCTTCCGCCTACTACCTGCCCCACCACTGACATGTCATCCATCAACTAGTCACCCCGTTTAGATGGTCGTGCGCCTGGTTTGCCGTGCTGTACTTTAGCATTTTTTTCCCGCCCGGGTGCCGCATCATCTCTGAGCGTATATAGCTCCTATACATTCCAAGCTCGTTATACCTCACCTGGGCAAACCTGTCGGCATCTATCAGACCGTACGGGTATCCCAGCATGGCCACGTCTTCAGAGTTCTCTGCCAAACTCCCCAGCACCATGCCTATCTCGTCCTGGTTCATTTTTTTAAACTGTTCTCGCAGAATCTCAAACCTATACACGTACTGTGACTTTGGGTGCAGCTTTACGGCAAGCACGTACCCCTTGTTGTCCGGTGCAGTCTCCTCTGCGACCCTCACGTACCACCTGCCATATTTCACGTCCTTTGCTATCTCTTCAATCCTTGCAAGAAGCGGCTCGCCGGACTCTGTTACCAGCCTGCTAGTCTTTGAGAGGCCGCACACTATCACCCCCTTTGCTACTGCGGCCCTGTAGAGCTCTTCCGTATATGCGGACTCGTTTTTAAAGCTGGTCTGCAGCGAGCCGTCCATCACTATTACATCGCCTTTTTCCAGCTCTTCATCCACCACATGGCGTGCCAGGCGCCACTCTGCAAAGCTGCGGCTCAGCGAGTTTATCCTCGAGCCCTGCAGTACGGCATTGCTGTCGCTCTTTGAGGCGAGGGCAGACTCGTCGGGCAGGTACCTCTCGTCGGACTTGCTGTACGGGAACAGCCTGGTGTCATACCTGATGCTGGCCCTCTGGTCTGCACTCACGCTTGATGTAACGCATGAGAAAAACTGCACCCGGGACTTGCTCCTTGGCTTTATCCTGCTCTTTCCGCAAAAGAGCGAAAAGTATATGCGGTTTATGGTAATCAAAAAGTTCGGCGACTCTTCTAGCGTCCCGTCCCCCCCGTCCACAAACGCCGTCCTTTTGGGGCTGTCTATATCCCGTATCTCTACGAATTCCTCTGGCGTGATGAGGGTCTTTTTTGCCCTGCCGCTGCACAGGACCGTATCCTTGTGGTCTGTATCTGACAGGTGCTCCCCGAGATCCTCTATCAGATCCCTTGCAGGCTGGCCCGTCATGTAGAATCTGTATCTGCCATCATCTTATATTTTTCCTAGACTGTAATATGACCCCTAGTTACCGCCGTTTTGACCACCTAGTTTCTTGGCGTGCCTATCGTGCCGCGATACACCACCTTTTCGGGGGTCCCTGCCGGGTTTGTTCTGTCAATGTACCTTATCTCGTACCAGTGCCCGATGTGGACTGTCTTTCCGTCTATGTACCGCGGGATCTCTATTACTACCTCGAATATCCCTGTATCAGGACCCGTCTCTATCAGGTTTGCCGAGTTTGCGTCAAACCCGGGATGGGCAAGCGTGGTCTTTATCCTGCCTTCGGTCCTGAACTCTAGGCGTTCCAGCGGGATCTTGTCCTCGTCCCTCGAGTCGCGGTTTGCATCCGGCTCGTAGAGCCGCACGGCAAACTCATGGCCGATTCTGGTGCCTCCCGTGGTCTCCACCCTTGCAAACGCGCTTGTAATCACAACGGATTCTGTCAGGGTGCGGCCGTTCCCGGAACGGTCCGACTCGTCTAGATACCTTGCCGTGACCACGTCCCCCTGTGCAAGCATGAGGGTGTCTGGCAGGTGCAGCCGCGCGCGGAACACCCCGGTATCAGGGCCCGTCTCTACCATTATGCCCGGGCCCGGCACTATCACATTATTTACCGCAAACTCTACCAGTCCTGCAGTGTGCACTCTTTCGACTCCCCCGTGCTCTGTGTTCAGGTCATCATCTGCAATGTAAAAGTCCACCACGCCTGATGCCGGGACTCCCCTCACTGTAGCATCTCTGGTAGTATCTTTGATTGCATCTTTGACTGTGTATCCGGCTGCATCTCTGGTAGTGTCTTTTGTTATATCTGGAGCGTCCTGTGTACAGTCAGTACCGCACTCCTTATTCGCATCTGAAGCATTATGCATTTTTGTGGGGCCAATGTATGCAAGTATAATGCCTGCATCTTGCATGCGCAGAGCAGTCTCTTCTCTGACGCACGCGGCGTCATGATTTGATCGAATTACCAGCTCTAGTCCCTCCCTGCATGTCACATCCTCTGCTGCTACTCCCCTCTCCATCTGCTCCCTTGGCGACTCTGCAAAGGCCTGCGCCACGGATATGATGGCCAGCACCGCCAGCATCTTGTAGATCATACACGGTATG
>RHFB01000071.1 GCA_003724285.1 Nitrosopumilus sp. H13
ATGCTCAGCCTTGACCTTGCAGATACGGCAATTATTGATATGATTGCCACTGCCAGAATCATTGCAGCTATGGCTCCAAACTCTGGTATTACAAAGGTGCCGTATATCTGGATCTCTGTGTCTCCAGCTAGGAACTCTATGACTAGTGTTCTGTGGGTCTCGGCAGGAGTCTCTACAAACTCTTGTTCTTCGCCGTCAACAAGGACAATGAAGTCATCATCCGTACCGTCTGTGTTTGCGTCAAGTACGGATCTTGGAATCGTGAGAGTTACCATCCCGTCCTCAGTTGCATCTATGGTAAGGATCAACGACTTACTCTCGGTATCGGGCTCGACACTCAATATTCGTCCACCCACGATCTCATAGGTGATCAAGTCCGTTGAATCAGCTACTCTGATGGTATCGCCAGTTATCCTTGGAACCTCGTCTATTGGCGGAGGCGTCACAATATCGCCACCCGTGAACTCGAACGTGGTCTCTGCAGATCGGCTGTCACTGTCTCCATACTGGACTTGGATCAGGTATTCTCCGTTAAACTTCATCACGCCTCCTCCTGCAGTCAGCGTGGCGTTGAACTGTTTGTCGGCTCCAACTGTCAGCTGCTCTATCGTGACAACATTGCCGTTGGGGGCAAGTACCTTTAATGCCACGGCAAATCCAAGCCTCTGGCTGACCTCGCCAAATACAATGATCTTCTCGCCTGCTGCATAGGACTCCTTGTCTGTCATGACTACAATGGGGCCCTGCACTTGTCCAAATGCCGGTGTAATGCCAATGGATGCAACTAGAACTACAGTCAAGGCAAATACCGATAGGCGTGTATTCATTACCATTACGCTTGATAGTCTACTATTTAAGGTTGTGAAAAAATATTTTGACTAAATAGAAAAAACATCTCTTTTTTCCAAGATTTTCAGATTAGATATATATTAACCTGAGCGTGAGTTTTCGACGATTGCCCATATTTATCGCTCCTACATCTAATGTTATCTTGGAGGCTTTCTAGATGGCAGTTAAAAAAAATCAGGTTCTAGTCCCTGATCACGTCTATGTCCCAAAGCACGAGATCATCACAAAGCAAGAGGCCGAAGAGGTCATCAAAAAATACAACTGCAAGCCCACCGAACTGCCTCTTATCTTTGTGAATGATCCTGCCATTTTGGAGCTTGGAGTAAAGCCCGGAGACATGATAAAGATAACCAGAAAGAGCCCTACTGCCGGCGAGAGCCTCTATTACCGATATGTGGTGGAAGTCTAGATGGTCGACCCCTCTACGAAACGCTGGCCTGTAATCCAGGACATCCTAAAGCGCGAGGGGATTGCGCGCCAGCACCTCAACTCATTTGACGAGTTCCTAAACCGCGGACTGCAAAGCATCATCCACGAGGTAGGCCAGATCGACATTGAGAATGCAGAATACCCGTACAAGATCCAGCTTGGCAAGATAAAGCTCCAGCCCCCGCGAATGATGGAGCTTGACGGCTCAATTACCAGAATCACCCCCGCAGAGGCGAGGCTCAGAAACGTCTCTTATGCGGCCCCCGTAATGATGGAGGCAAGCGTGGTGGAGGACGGCAAGGTGCTAGAGACAAAGCACGTCCACATCGGCGATGTCCCCGTAATGGCAAAGTCAAACGCGTGCATCCTCCACGACTTTGGGGTTCCAAAGCTAGTAGAATACGGCGAGGATCCAAACGATCCTGGAGGCTATTTTATCATCAATGGCTCAGAGCGCGTGATAGTGGGGCTTGAGGATCTATCCTACAACAAGATCATAGTGGACAGGGAGACGCAGAGCGGAAACATCGTCTTCAAGGCAAAGGTATACTCTTCGATTGTCGGCTATCGGGCAAAGCTCGAACTGGTAATGAAAAACGACGGGCTGATAGTGGCCCGGATCCCCGGATCCCCCGTGGACATTCCGGTGGTGACCCTGATGAGGGCGCTCGGACTAGAGTCAGACAAGGAGATAGCCGCAGTCGTGTCACTAGTTGACGAGCTTCAAGACCAGCTGGAGGGCTCGTTTGAAAAGGCCGGAGACGTTCCCACCTCAAAGGATGCAATCGTATACATCAGCAAGAGAATCGCCCCCGGAATGCTCGAAGAGTTTCAGATAAAGCGCGCAGAGACCCTGCTTGACTGGGGTCTGCTGCCGCACCTGGGCAAGCACCCAGAAAACAGAAAGGAAAAGGCCCAGTTTCTAGGCGAGGCGACATGCAAGCTGCTGGAGCTAAAGCTTGGCTGGATCTCCCCAGATGACAAGGACCACTATGGCAACAAGGTCATAAAGTTTGCAGGCCAGATGCTTGCAGACCTGTTCAGGACCGCCTTTAGGAACCTGGTTCGGGACATGAAATACCAGCTGGAGAGATCGGGGCAAAAGCGCGGAATCAACGCAGTGGCCGCTGCCATCCGTCCCGGAATCATCACTGACAAGCTAAACAACGCCATTGCAACTGGCAACTGGGGCCGGGGCCGCGTGGGAGTCACGCAGCTGCTAGACAGGACCAACTACCTGTCTACTATCAGCCATCTCCGGAGAATCCAGTCTCCGCTGAGCCGCACACAGCCAAACTTTGAGGCAAGGGATCTTCACGCCACCCACTTTGGCCGCATCTGCCCGAGCGAGACGCCAGAGGGCTCCAACTGCGGACTGGTAAAAAATCTGGCTCTCTCCGGACTCATCTCCGTCAACGTTCCCTCTGAGGAGATAATCGAAAAGCTCTATGATCTGGGGACCGTGCACTTTTTTGAGGCAAAAGATGATCTCAAAAAGGACGGGGCGAGGATATTTGTCGACGGCAAGCTCATCGGGTACTATAGGGACGGCCAGCAGCTTGCCGAGTCGCTCCGGACACTCCGGCGCACCTCAAAGATACACCCTCATGTGGGAATCTCGTTTCACAGGTCCGAGATAGAGGGCTCTACAAAGAGGCTCTATGTCAATTGTAATGCCGGGCGCGTCCTCAGGCCGCTGATAATAATACAGGACGGCAAACCACTGCTGACACAAGACCTGCTTGACAAGCTCTCCACAAAACAGATCTCGTGGAAGGACCTCTTGAGGATGAGCGTGCTAGAGATGATTGATGCAAACGAAGAGGAAAACTGCTATGTCACACTTGATGAGAAAAACTCCAAAAAGTACACCCACCTAGAGGTGTTTCCACCCGCGATACTCGGGGCGGGCGCGTCGATAATCCCGTATCCAGAGCACAACCAGTCCCCGCGAAACACGTACGAGTCTGCAATGGCAAAACAGAGCCTGGGATTCTCCACGCCGATGATGAACACGAGCACCTATGTCAGGCAGCACTTTATGCTGTACCCGCAGACGCCCATAGTAAACACAAAGGCGATGAACCTGCTCGGACTAGAAGACAGGCCCGCAGGCCAGAACTGCATAGTGGCGGTGCTCCCCTTTGACGGGTACAACATCGAGGATGCCATAGTGCTCAGCAGGTCGTCAGTGGACAGGGGCCTTGGAAGGACGTTCTTTTACCGGATTTATGACGCAGAGGCAAAGCAGTATCCGGGCGGAATGCGCGACAGCTTTGAGATTCCCGGGCATACAGATTGCTAGAGGAGGACGGGGTGGTCGCATCCGAGTCCCCGATAAAGGGCGGCGACATACTGATCGGCAAGACAAGTCCCCCCAGATTCATGGAGGAATACAGGGAATTCGAGTCGACTGGCCCGTACAGGCGCGACACGTCAATTGGCGTGAGGCCGTCTGAGTCCGGCGTGGTGGACACGGTAGTAATGACGCAGTCAAACGAGGGCGGCAAGATGTACAAGATCCGTGCACGTGACATGAGGGTTCCGGAAATCGGCGACAAGTTTGCATCAAGGCACGGACAAAAAGGCGTACTTGGGATACTGGCAAACGCAGAGGATCTGCCGTACACGGCAGAGGGCATGTCCCCGGATGTATTGATCAACCCGCACGCGTTCCCGTCCAGGATGACAGTGGGCATGATGATGGAGTCAATATGCGGCAAGGCAGCAGCCCTGCGCGGCAAGAGGTTTGACGGCTCTGCGTTTGTGGGCGAAAAGATGGACGAGGTAAAAGAGGTGATGGATGCCCACGGGTTTGAATACTCTGGCAAGGAGATAATGTACGACGGCAGGACCGGCAAGCCGTTTCCTGTAGAGGTGTTCATCGGGGTGGTATACTATCAAAAGCTTCACCACATGGTGGCAGACAAGATCCACGCAAGGGCGCGTGGACAGGTGCAGATGCTCACAAAGCAGCCCACGGAAGGCAGGGCAAGGGGCGGAGGCCTGAGGTTCGGTGAGATGGAGCGCGACTGCCTGATTGCCTACGGGGCGTCCATGATACTAAAGGACAGGCTTCTTGACGAGTCTGACAAGTCCGACATATTTGTCTGCGAGAGATGCGGGCTTGTGGCATACCACGACGTAAAGCAGCGAAAGTACGTGTGCAGGGTCTGCGGCGACAAGGCAAAGGT
>RHFB01000073.1 GCA_003724285.1 Nitrosopumilus sp. H13
CGGTTCTCTTTTTAGTTCTCTTTTTGGCAGCTTTCTTTGCAGTTTTCTTTTTACCAGTCTTTTTTGCCTTGCGACTTGGTCTCTTTTTTGCAGTCTTTTTGCCAGGCCTTTTTTTAACAGTCCTGCGCCCTTTGCCGGCCTTGCGCCCAGTCTTTTTAGAGGTCTTGCGCCCCTTTGAGCGGCGCTTTTGCACAAGATACTTTTGCAGTCTCTCTGATGCCCTCTCAAGGGCCCTAGTGGCAGCATCTTCTGCCCTGGTTCGCGCATCAAGCTGCCTTACAAACTTGCTGACTGCCTTGTGGCTTGTAGATGCGGCCTTTTGCATAGACGGCCTTGACTTTGCCTGCCTTTGAATTCTAGAGGATATCTTTGATCTCGCCTTGTCGAATTTTAATGCCTCGGCAGATATCTTTTTGGCAGTCTTTTGCCTGCTCTTTATCTCAGATACTAGCTCCCCGATGCGCTCATTTAGCGAGCGCAGCCTATACTCTGCATTCTGCTTTTCTTCGGGGGTGTCAGAGAACTCGACGTCCTGCTCTGCCTGCTCTGCCTCTTCTTTCTCCCGGGACAGGCGCTCTTGGGCCGCATCGACTAGCCTCCCGATGCTCTGCAGCTGGGAGTTCTTTTGGTTTAGCGTAATAGATACGTCAGAGGCATCCTCTCGCTGCGTATCTATCCTTTTTGAGAGCGACTGCAGGCCGGATTTGGAGCGCTGCTCAGTAGAGCGGATGCTTGTCAGCAGCTTTTCTGTCTCCTTTCTGAGCTTTGTGGCCTGTTGCTTTTTTTTGCGCAGTTGCTGTACCTGATGTTCTAGCGATGCCATCTGAATCAACCAACAAATACGAGTCGGTTAAATGCTAGATATGACCATGATTTGACTTTACAGTTAAGAAAATTGACCAATACTGATCGCAGATTAAATACCGGCCGCACATTGCATACACATGGACTTTCATCCCCGGGATCTGCCGGTATCAAAGACGTACGATTTAATGGACGAGGGAGGGGCGCAGGCGGCCATAGTCGACATGGTAGGCTCTGGATTCGGCAAGGACGGATACCGCGTCCTGATGCCAAAGGAAGAAAAGACTGCAAAGAGGATCGGATACATGGTCACTACCGGCGTTACCCACGGCCTGCGGCAGAAAAACAAGGACAGAAACATCAGGTACTGGACGTACCATCACGACAAGGACCACTATGCCATAGTGCTGATAGGTGCCGCCGCCCTCTCCAAGCTAGGATTTTGATTCGAATATGCGGTAGAGCTTTGTCTTTTTTGCCATGACTCCGGCAAGCATCAGGCCAATTACCGCCCCTCCCACCACGTCCATGGGATAGTGCTGCAGCACATAGACCCTGCTCAGCGATATCAGGGCAGGATATAGCAGTAGCAGGTACGCCCCGCGTGGAAAGCGCTCAGAGAGTGCGTACCCGAGTATCACTCCAAATATCATCGCCCGCGCCGCATGGCCGGACGGATACGAGGCGTTGCTGCTGCCCTCGCAGAACAGGGCGTATGTGTCGCGGCTTATCGAGACCGGAAAGTCAATCCCCTCGTACTCGTACTCTGGCCTGTCCCTGTCCACGCCGCACTTTATGTAGCCGGTAAGCAGGGTGGATAAGACGATCAGTATCATCAGAGTGATTCCAATCCTGCGCGTCTTGGGTATTACAAGTAGTATGATTCCAAAGATCATCATGTTAAACACGTCCCCGCTCTCTGTGATGAGTTGCATTATGACGTCTAGTCCGGGGCTTGCCGTCTGATCAAAGTACGACACCACACCCTGATCAACTGACTCTGTGACCTGGAAGGACACCAGGCCGGTAAGCGCCAAAAACAGGGCCGTCAGCAGCACAAATGGGCGCGATCTGAGATCAAAGATCCAGCTTTTCAACTGACCTGACCGGCCATGACGGCTCTATTAATTTTTGTCAGTACCCGTGTGGCTGGATCTGCAGGCTCAAAGAATTTAACCGAGTGGCTGGTAGGAGGCGTATTGAGGGTGCTCACGCTAGATGATTTTGATCTCAGGGGCAAGACCGTCTTTTTGCGGGTAGACATGAACTGCCCCATAGATCCCGACACCATGGAGATAATGGGCACAAAGAGGATCGAAGAGGCAGTAGAGACCCTAAAGGCACTCCCGGAATCAAGGGTGGTGATAGCATCACACCAGGGCAGGGTCGGCAACAAGGAGTATACCGGGATGGACAAGCACGCAGAGGTGCTCCAAAAGATGATGAAAAAGGAGATAAGATACGTAGAAGACGTGATAGGCGAGTCTGCGCAAAACGCCATAAGGGATCTAAAGGACGGCGAGATACTCCTGCTTGACAACTTGCGCCTTTGCGCAGAGGAGAATTACGAGTTCTCGCCAGAGGACGCGGCAAACACCATAATGGTGAGGCGGCTCCACAAGCTCTTTGATCTGTGCGTGCTAGACTCGTTTCCGAGCGCGCACAGGTCGCACCCGTCGATAATCGGATTTCCGCAGGTGCTGCCTGCATGCGCCGGCAGGGTTGCCGAGCGCGAGGTCAAAAACCTCGACGAGATAATGACTGTGGCAAAGGCGCCCCACGTAATAGTGCTTGGCGGCTCAAAGATACCGGACCGCATAGAGGCCATAAAGATGCTGATTCAAAACGGGCGGGCAGACCACATCCTGCTGACCGGGCTGATAGGCAACGTGTTCATGCGTGCCCAGGCCCGGATAAAGTCGCCGCTTGGCATAAAGCGCGAAGATGAGGTGGTCGCAAAGGCGCACGCCCTTATCGGCGACTATCCCGACGTCTTTGCAACCCCGGTGGATGTGGCAATAGACAAGGACGGCGAGAGAGTCGAGATGGACGTAAGGGAGATGGGCAGGGGCGACTGCATACTTGATCTCGGTCCAAAGACGATCGAGTACTATTCGCGGCTCATCTCTGGGGCGGGGACAGTCTTTATCAGCGGGCCTGCCGGGCGCTTTGAGAACGAGAACTTTGGATACGGGACGCGCGAGCTGCTAAAGTCAGTTGCAAACTCGATGGCGACTACGATAGTGAGCGGCGGGCACCTCACCACTGCCCTAAAGCAGGAGGGGCTTGCAGACAGGATAAACCACGTCAGCACTGCAGGCGGGGCCCTGGTCTTGTACCTTACCGGCAAAAAGCTGCCGATGATAAGCGCGCTAGAAGAGGCGGCAAGGCGGAGCTAGAGCGCGCAGCGGCATGCCGGATTGGGGCACGTCTGCTCCTCGGACTCTCCAAGATGTACGTCCGTGTCGCAAGAGCCGCAGTGTATCCTTCTTACCGGGGAGAACAGCTTCAGCCAGACGGTGGTAAAGTTTTGCGCAATGTTTCTTGCCATCCCGGATCGGCATATCTCCTCAAAGAACGGCTCTACGTCGTCTATCTTCCAGGCCGGATCCACGCCGCCGGACTCCTGCATTATCTGGAATATCTCGTCGTTTGTAAACCTGGCCTCTACATCGTTGAACTTTTCAAAGATTATCCTGCGTATCTGCAGCTCTACTGGCACGCCGGGCGCACGGCTCAGTACAGGTTCGCCGCCTCGTCCT
>RHFB01000024.1 GCA_003724285.1 Nitrosopumilus sp. H13
TGCGCATGCAGATATCATGCCTGACTGTATGTCTAGCTCCTTTTTTATGTTGGGAAGCGTTATCTTGTCCCTGTTTCTCGTGCCGTCCTTCATCCTTCTGCTGTAGATCTCCTCGGGCTTTGCAGAGACGGAGACAAAGTTGGTGGGATTTATTATCTTGAGGACGTGGTCAGGCAGTCCCGGATAGTACCCCTCTGGCGAGCTGATAAAGGCGTGCGTGTCTACTATTACCACCTGCTCTGTCCTCTCTGCAATCTGTCTTGCGGCTATAGTCTGCAGGCTCCGCTGCTCTGTCACCGGCAGCTTGCGGAGCTTGTCGCGGTTATCCGTGCCGCTCTTTTTTGCCACGTCAAACATGAGCGTGCCAAAGCTGATAACGCAGACGCTCTTGTCGCGATCCTTTATGGCGTCTACAATCCGGGAGAGGAGCGTGGTCTTTCCCACCCCCGGTATTCCCACCATTACAACTAGCTTATTTTCTGCCAAGCAGAGCACCCAGACGCGGCATGACGACTTCTACCTGTTCCCTTACTAGCTGTGTATAATAGTTTATGAGTATGTCCACCATGGAGACGCCTGCAAGCAGGCCCAGGATCATCGAGCCGATCAGCGTCACCGAGGGGATGTACTTGTTTAGAAGTGCCTCGACTGGCTTGTTTGACCGGCGGAATCCGGGGATCTGCACGTCTGCATCAAGCAGGTTTTGCGCGGCGCTCTTTGGCGAGAGGCCTCCAAGCTCCACCCAGAGCTTGCCAAAGACCACCACTATTCCTATCATGAACAGGACGTACCCCACTGCGCGCGACGGATCGAGCGCCGCCACGTCAAGGCCGCGCGGGGGCGTGATATAGTATATGAGCCCCCCTATCGGTGTCGACGGGCTGGTCGGATCAAACTGGGCTATTATGTTCATGAAAAAGTTGTTGTTGCGCGGGTTTGCGTTTGCCCACAGTATCTGGAATATGAAGACGGCGTTTGCAGTCAGCGCCGATGCCAGAATCACGGGTATGTTTGAGACGTACATTAGCTTTATCGGGTACACGGCAGAAAAACCGCGGTACTTTGTGGAGACGATCGGGATCTCTATCTTCATCCCCTGCGTAAAGACGAGTATCAGCAGTATGCCGGCGGTCAGGAACAGGCCAAAGATGCTCGGCAGCTGGTTTGAGCGGAACAGTATGTTTGAGACGTCTCCAAAGGATATGGACTGGGCCACGTACGGCAGTATCCCAATGGTCCCCCCGTCTCCGGCAGGAAGCGGGCTGAAGAGGCTCCACAGTATCTGCTGGGCGACGCCTGCCATGATAAACAGGCTTATTCCGCTGCCGAGGCCCCACCCCTTTTGTATCAGCTCGTCTAGGAACATGATTATTACAGAGGCGGCCATCAGCTGCCCTATCATGATGTATAGGACGGATGCATCAGATATTCCCGGGCCGTACACTGCGGCGCCATACACGATGGACTCGGCTACAATCACCACGTATGTCACAAGCTTTGTGGCCGTCTGAAAGATGCCGCGCTCCTCGGGCTTTTTAAAGTCGAACTTTAGTATCTCTGATCCGCGCAAAAGCTGCATCAAGAGTCCCGCAGTTACGATGGGACCTATTCCAAGCTCTACTAGCGTTCCCTGCTGCGATGCAAAGATGACCCTTGCAAACGCAAGAAAGTCAAAGGCCGGCGCCGTGGCGCCAAACAGGGGCGTCTGCCCCATTACCATGTAGATGAGCAGGGCCACGCCGCACCACAAAAGGCGCGTCGGAAGTGGAATCTTTTTTTTGGGCTTTGGCACCTGCGGAAGATACGGCTCTGCCTTGAAGACGATGCGGCGGATAAAGGTGGTGACGCTGCCCTCAGCCATTCTCAGTCAGCACTCCCCCACCGGCGGCCTCTAGCTTTTTTTGCGCCGACGCGGTGAACCTTTTGACGGTGACAAAGTATGGTACAGTCACCTTTCCGCCCCCGAGGAGCTTTTCGTACCCTGCCTTTTGGAGGTCGATTATCTTTTTTCCGCCCTCCTCGCTGCCGAACCGTGCAAACAAGTCGTCTAGATCCCGGATGCCTGCCCACTTGGCAGTGACGTTTGGGTGCGGCGGCCTAGTCGGGCTGTGCCCGTAGTGGTTCGGGTCGTCCTTTAGTAGTGAGCTGTAGTGGTGCTTCATCATGCCGGTGATTCCCAGTCCGCCCTGGTGTCCGCTTGCGCGGTGCTGGCCGACCTGGCCCCATCCCATGTGGCGGCCGCCCCTGAGTCTTCTGGTTTTTCTGAGTCTTGTAGCCATCTTACATCATGTTCCTCACTAGCGTGCCAAGTTCCTTGTTCTGGCCTAGCACGCCCTTTTGGCCGTACAGTTTTTTTGTGCTGCGCTTGAATCCGTGCCTCGGGGGGGATAGGGCAAACCACGGCTTTAGCGGCTTTAGCTTTGAGAGGGTAGCCCTGCCCTCTGCAAGGGCAGACGCAAGCTCATCAGAGCTTGCAAATCCGAGATCCTTGAGATCCTCGGCAGTCACCTTTTTGTAGCCGGACTTTCTCGCCTTTTTGTCGACTAGCTCCTTTGCAAGCCCGGCGTCAAGCTCTACCCAGGAGACATAGTGCTGGACCTTTTTGAGCATTCCCGCCGTGTTCTCGCGTGCAGGCAGTATGGTGGCACGGTACTTTTTGTCAAGCTTTAGCAGCATCATCGTGTGTGACGCCCAGTACGGGACATCTGCCTGCCCCTTTATTCGAACCACCAGAAACGCGCTAGCCATGTTTCATCAACCCTGGCTGAACGTCTGCCTCAGACAGTCCAGTATCGCCTTTGAAGTAGAGTTCATCGTGGGGGTGGAACCCTTTGCAGTAGTCCACGCGTCCTTTAGGCCCGCAAGCTCCAGCAGCCTCTTTATCTTGCCGCCGGCTACGAGTCCTAGCCCGCGCGGGGCGGGAATTATCTCGATTGTGACGCTTCCGCCCTTGCCCCGCACCTTGAACGGAATCGAGTGCTTTTGATCACACCTGCACTCCCAGCTTCCGCATCCGAGCTTGATAGGGTTTACGTTGAGGAACGCCTGGTTTGTGGCCTTTTCAATTGCAATGCGCATCTGCTTTGACTTGCCCTGGCCTATTCCGAGATAGCCGTTCGCGTTTCCTGCCGCCACTATCGCCTTGAACCTGGTGGACTGGCCGTTTGAGGTCATCTTTTGTATCATGCCCACATCCACCACCTCGCTCTTTAGATCAGGGAGCAGCTTCTTGATGATTCCCGACTCTTGTATGCGCAGTCCCGATTCGATTATCTCCTCAAGTGATGTGATCTCGCCAGAGGACACCCTCTGCCCGAGAATCGTCTTTGGAATCCACACCTCTGGTTCCGGCTCGCGCCTCGGCCTTCTTGGACGGTCTTCTTCTCTTTTTCCCGGCGGACCGCGCCCGTATATCAGCGGGCCGCGTCGGCGCTGGTTTGACTGGGCTTTCTGGCTCATCTTACCTCGCCGTCTATCCCGGACTTTATCTTTGAAACCTCGTTTTTAACGGCAAGATGCTCGCCGTTGATCCTCGCCTCTGATGGAAACGTCTCCTTGCTTGCCGGCACCTGGACCCCGGCGTCAATTACACCTTTTAGTGCGGCCGCCATCCTCTGCGTGTATTTCCTTGTCCCCGTGTATAGTATGGCGTCCTTGGCTCCCTGTACTAGCGCCTTTTTGCCTGCAAGGTATCCGGTAAGGTACGCGGCAGGCACGCTCTTTCTTGAGCCCTTCCAGCCCTTTTCAAGCAGGGATCGCGAGTGTGCAGACGCCACGACCTTGTCGCCGGCAATTCCGGGCTTTAGGATCTGCACCTGTGTGTTCTCGTTTGTAATGTTTACCGTGATAAAGTCGCGCTTGCCCATGAGCATGGTGCCGCGCTTTTTATAATTGGTCTTTTCCTCCCTGAGTCTTCTCAGGATCTTCGAATA
>RHFB01000034.1 GCA_003724285.1 Nitrosopumilus sp. H13
CTTAGTAGCACAACAGCGACATCAGGTTTGACTTCCAAGTTCGGAATGGGATTGGGTCGCACCCTGACGCTATGGCCGGCTTGACGTATAGCGACACCCTCTTATCTATTAACGTAGCGGCGGCGGGACGGCGTTACAGGGAAAGTGGGCCCAAGGGGCTTCGATCCCCTGACCATTGGATTAGAAGTCCAACACTCTATCCATGCTGAGCTATGAGCCCAAAAACATACAATCTAGATATCATTTTAAGGGTTTAGGGCACGGATGCCAGACATGCAAGTGTGCCGGTCCGGCAAAATTATTTATTCAGACCCGCAGGTGCCATACTTGTGGACATTGAGTTTGAAATAGAGCCCGTAAAGATACGCCAGAACTCGGAGATCAGGGGGACTATCACAGTTACATACCGGGGAAGATACGACGGGGTGGTCGTAAACACGCAGATATCTGACTCTAATGAGCACATCATCTACAAGTCGTATAATGGCGAGTCCATATCACACAACGTCTCAAGGCTGTTTATCAGCAAGGATGTAATGCCAGAGAACAGGGCGGAATTCACCGCGCTCTTGGGGTTCGAGCCAAAAAAAGAGCACGAGGTAAAGTTCCGGGCATCCGTGATCGAGCAGCACAAGGAGATTGCAAGCAAGATAATCTTTGCCACGTACGCCTAGCCCGGGGGGCGCCGTGTCCGGTGAGAAAAAAACCCCTAGCCTGTGGGGGATTTTATAGGCTCGTCGAGTTCCTCGTTTACAAACGAGGCAAACTCCTCTTCAAGCCACAAGTCGTCGGTTATGATGTCAAGGCCCGAACTGTCATATCTGATCTCAAAGACGTGATCAGATTCGCCCATGTTCAGTGTGAATGGCAATGCAAGCCACACCACGGTAAACATCATCCCTATGTAGAGGCACTTTCTTGCAAGATCTCGGTCGTCTTTTTTGACGATATGGTATGCTATCACGCCCCCTATTATTCCCAAGAAGAATCCCACAAGCATCCACATGTCGCTTCGTTCCGTCTGCTTTAGGCTCATTGATTGTGTATTATTCTCGTAATATTTATACATTCTATTCATTACAAATAGTGAGAACAAGAGTTTGTAATCACCGAGATGTTTATAAGCATGCGGCCTTTTGTCCCCGTATTTTGTGCCTGTAACAGTATCAGAATCTTGCCTTTCCGACCGATATGGATCCCATCATCCAAGGGTGGGGTATGCAATAGTATGAAAACTCTTGCTCTTCTGTAAATAGAAACTCGTACGTCTCGCCTGACAGTACCACGCCATGCGAACCAAACTCCCCGCTGTACGAGTCAATCTGCCTGTGATCCGGTGTCACCGTATGGCCCGTGATGTCGCTGTTTGTCCACACCACCCTGTTGTTTACTTCCAGCTCTACTGCAGCCATGTTTGGGACAAAGTTTTCATTGCCCTGTGTAACTGCCCCCTCTGCAATGTTAATTATCAGATTTCCTTCTGGATGCAGGATCTCCTCTGATACTGACGGCTTTAGGAGCGACTCTGGCAGGTAAAAAGAGGTGTAAAAGACAATCGTAACTGACATGCCTACAAGCAGCGCGATCATTCCTATCCCGTATGCGTGGCTAGAAGTCGGCTGGCTCATTATTTTTGCACCTTGGCAGAGTTCTTATAAATCATCTCACATCTTTGGGTCGGCACCGGCACCAGTCCCGGACTCTGCAGCGCTTGTTGCTTTCGGGGCGGTTTCTGCCTTTATCTCCGGAGCGGCTTCTGCCTTTATCTCCGGGGCAGCGAGCTCCTTTGGCTTTGCATCGGGAGGAGGTACGGCAGAGTCAGTTTCTGGATCTGCAAGCTTGGGCCGCTCGTCTGCAGGCGCAGGGGGCGGCGGCGGGACGTGTTTCTGCTCGCTGATTCCGTACCTGTACACGTGGAAGAACGCTGCAAACACCAGCAGTATCACGCCTATAAAGAACAGCGAGACATTCCTCATGCCGGTAAGTGACGCGTTGTATGCGGCTATGTTGAGGAACACTTGGAACGCAAGCAGCGCCACGAGCATCCAGTTGATCCACTTTTCAGAGAACTTGAACGTGGCAACCTGGTTTGGACCCGCGCTCTTTGCGAGCTTTGACTTTCTTTCCGCCTCGTTTGCAAGCTTTATCATCATGTATGAAAACCCGAACCCGAGCGGCACCATCAGTATCATGGTAGAGTAAAAGAAGACTGGATCTATTACCAGCCTCTCTACAAGCTCCAGAGAACGGTCAGGTGATATGTAGAATCCCCAGTACGTAGTCACCATTATCTGGGCGATGCTCGTAATCCCAAAGGCGGTGATTATCGGCCTCTCGCGCCAAGAGAACTTTTTGTACCTGTCTATGAACGGTATTAATACAAACGTGACTATGAACAGCAGCGGCCAGAGCAGCCCGGTCACGAACTTGTCGTACTGTGTCCTCATAAACGCGTATATCCCTGTCAGATACCACTCTGGAACCGTCACCCCCGGCGCTATGTTTGGCTCGAACTTGAGGCCCAGATCTATCGGAAACACCCCTCCCGTAATCAAAATAGCTCCGCTTATCGCCATTACCATCGGCACGTCAAACACCAGAAACCTCGGAAAGTGGACCGCCATCAGCCCGAGCATCACAATAGGCAGCAAGAACACATGCTGCGCATAAAACCGCAGCACAAAGTCCGAAAAACCGCTTCCGAGCGCCGCGTCCCGTATGGTAGGACCCACCACCGGGATTGACGTGGTAAGGGATGCGGCAATGCTGATTGCAAGCTCTGCCCGCTCGCTAAATATCACGTCATATCCTGTGAATGCCTCTAGTATCGTCACCACGCCAAGTATGACGCCCGTCATCCACAGCACCTCGTTTCTTATCTTGTACCTTCCGCTAAAGTACTGGTAGTACATGTGCAATACTGCAAGCAGCACCATCGCATTAGAGCCGTGGTAGTGGATGTTCCTGATGTGGAATCCAAACGGAACGTCGTCGTTGATGAACTGGACGCTGTCCCATGCCCTGTCAAGTATGGGCTGATAGTAGAACATGAGCAGCGCGCCCGACACTCCGAGTATGATAAACACCACAAACGTAAGCATTCCCAGAAACCCAAACGGGCTTACAAACCGCGCGGGAAACGAGAACTTTATGGCCGTAAATATGGTCCTGTCTATGCCGTCCCAGAGCCAGTAAAAGAATGCAACCAGACCAGTTCTTCGCTCAAGCGAAACGGCCATATCCGATTACTCCATTCTTGTGTACATCAAACTTTGGCGGCATTATGAACACAAACCCGTCAGAGTCTATCTCCAGTGTCAGCCTTGCAAGCGTGTTTGATGGCGGGGCCTGCAATGATGCCGGGCCCTCAAACGCGGTGCCAGTCGACGGATCATATATGCTTCCGTGGCAGGGGCACTCGCCCTGCTTTTTGTTGTCGTCAGGCCAGTACTTCCACAGACACCATAGGTGCAGGCAGATCATGCTGTATGCCCGGAGCGCAGACGGGTCACTTTTTGATCCTCCCAGCTCTTCTGGGAGCCTGATGAACTGCCACTTGCGGAACGCCTCTGCATCTAGCGCCGAATCCCCGGTTGCCGGATACGTGATAATTTCGGCATGATTTACCGGGAACGACTTTATGTTTGCGTGCTTGCCGTCAGGCAGCGTCACTGGAACCTTTTCAAGCGAGGCCTGTCTGGGATTTGGCATAAAGTTTCCAAACGGAACAAAGGGGGCAAACGCCAATCCTGTACCAGCGGCGCCCATCAGTTTTAAAAAGTCCCTTCTGGATAACCCGCCAGACTTTTTTGCACCAAGCTCTGACATCCAAGCTCACATGCCCTGTAATTTGCTTATAAATCTTGTTCAGTTACTCGTCTTGCTCTTCGTCCCAGCGACATGAATAGTACTCCTACCGCAACCCCGACAAACAGGCCGATCACGACCCCAAGTACGGTCGGGGCATTGTCTGATTTGACAGGAGATTCTGCAATGCCAGGCGCGTATCCCGGAGCTGGCGCGGCAGCCGGCTCTGCATCTCTAGTCTGCTCTGCATCCAGAGTCTGCTCCGCCTTGCCGTCTGGCGGCGACAGATTCGTGAACTTTGCCACCAGCGTTACAGGCTCCGTGGTGGAATCGCCTGCAAACAGCGTCGAGTGGGTCAGGAGCGTGTATGTGCCTGTCTGGTTTACCGGCACGTACAGCACCGTGGATCTCTCGTCCTTGTTCTCTGCAGGAAAGAACCCGCCTCCCTCGCTAAACCCGCTGATCCCCAGCCAGTCAAGCGAGGGCCAGCCATCAAAGTGACCAAACACGCCTGCCGGAACGCTTGTCTGGATTATCTTTCCCGCAGGATCAGTCACAAATATCGAATGGCTTGTGTCGTCTTGATCCCAGAAGAGCTCGATTGCAACCGTGTCAATAGAGCCGTCTTGTATGTCAAAATAGTACTGCCTCCAGTCGCCTGCCATGTAGCGGTTTGTCATGTCAAATGCCCCCTTGACGTATCCGTTCCCGTACATAATGTCGTCGCTTTGTATGCCTGCCACCTTCACTAGCGTGTCAGTCTTGACTACCGGCTGCCTTACTACAAACGACACGGGCGCCTTTGCCGTGTGTCCGGGCCCCTCAAACGCAAGAAACCCCTGGTATATGCCGGTCTGCGCGTCGTCTGGGGCGACAAGGGTCACATCCACATCGGCAGAGCCTCCGGCTGGAACCGTAACTGACTGCGATTCCGTCCATATGACGGGCCACCGCTCGTCTTGGTAGTAACTCGCAGACAGGGTATACTCCATTGCAGTAGAGTTCATCTCCGTATTGCTCGTCCAGTAAGAGTATCTGGTAGGTACGGGGTACACACCTACTATCGGCGTCCCCTCGAACTTGTCTGCGGGATCACTGATGCGGAGCTCCTGTACCGTCCCCCACGAGCCGGCCCTGCTCACCAGCGCTAGCTCGTCGCTTGCGATCTTTGTGTCGTTGTTTTCATCAAGCCAGTCATAAAGGTACAGCGACGCGATCTTTAGATCATCGGCGTATCGATCTGACGTCGCATTCATAAAGTCCTCAAACGCATAGTTGACCCCCAGAATCAGCAGTGAAGAGTCCTCTGGAATCGGATCCTCGTCGTCAAAAAAGTCCCCCAGTGTGGCGTGCCGCTTTACATCAGAGAGGCCCACATAGTTTGGCGCAAAGACGTCGGTCTTGTCAGATGCCGGGTCAAGCTGCCTTGGCTCTGTAGTCCCGTCAAACTCTGTCTTTTGCACCAGAGAGACGCTTCTTGGCTCCACGCTTACCGTGACGGGACTGTCAGAGGGGTTGGTTATCGTAAATACCGCCGAGCTCTTTTCTCCGGGGAGCAGCCATCCTGCAAACCAGCTTGTCATGGGAATGGATCCCGAAGGCAGCAGCGTGCCGCCCAGCCCAAGCTCCGCAAGATTCGCCGCTTCTACTGCAGGTTCCAGCAGATCTGCAAGGTTTTTGTACGAGGCGTCATTATGCACTAGAAACGTGCCGTTTTTGCCGTACACATAGTCTAGCGCGGCTGCCGCATCTGCAAGGCCGGATCCCTGGGTGAACGGATCATTCCGGAGATCACGCGCAGTCGACATGAGTATGTTCTTTACCGTGAACGGATCCACGTCATGCGACTGCCTTTGCATCCCCTCCATGAGCACCGCCGCGGTTCCCGCCACTGCAGGCGCCGCCATGCTGGTACCGCCATACATCTCAAAGGGCTCGGCTTCAGAGTTGACATCCTTCTTTAGCACGCTAGTCGGTACGAACCCGAACGCTCCGACGCTCATCAGATCCGGCTTTGGATCCCCGATGGGGCTGGGACCCCGGCTTGTAAAGTCTACAACGTGGTTGCGGTGCTCGGTGCCTGATCCAAACCTCGGCTCTCCCTCATAGCCGCCAAATCCCACAAAGACATTGTTGGTGGTGGCGCCAACCGTTATCCCAAACGGCGATGCGGCCGGAGGTCCGATCGTGCCGTACCCGTGCCCAGAGTTGCCGGCGCTTGTGACCATCAGCACCCCGGGATAATCGTCATCAAATGCGCGCGGGGTTGCAAGCGCCCCGTGAATCAGGGACAGCGAGTCAAATCCGGGCGAGACTCCCAGTGGTGGAAACTGCGAGATCCCCCAGCTGTTTGAGATGATGTCTGCCCTGGCACCGGAATACTTCCAGCTGCCTCCTTGCAGGTCAAAGCCGGCAGACCACATCCATCCGTACATTATATCCCCAAACCAGAGCGCCTTTACCGGAATGATGCTGGCCCCGGGCGCCACGCCTGAAATAACGTACTGTGTCTCCTTGTCATAGATTCCGTACTTTTCCTGGCCGCGCGATGCAATGGTGCCTGTACTTGACGTGCCGTGCCCATCAAAGTCAGTCATCACCCCAAAGAACTCGCCGTCAGGATCCATTGCAGGCAGCAGCGTTCCGTTTACCGCCTTGAGAGAGTCGTCTAGTTCTGAGGCAGAGTCTGCAATAGTTCCGTACACATCAAGCACCCTGGCGCCCACCGCGCCGGCGCTAAAGTCGTTTCTGCCGTCGCCATCAGAGTCGTACACCAGAAATTCCTTGCCGCTGCCAAGCACTATTGGCTTTTCATCCGTAAAGTCAAAGTCGTATGCCGGAACCTGTCCGGGTGATAGCTGCAGGCGGGTATAGTCCATCCATGCGGTGCTCAGATCCGGGATTATCGTGTCATAGACCCCCGGCTGGAACGAGTCGACTACTAGCACCGGCACCGTCTGGATTCCTGAAAACCTGCCGGACGTGTCGCCCTGATACATGACGCCGAGGTGGTACACGCCGCTCTTTGACTTGATATAGTCGCGGTTGTTGTCCCCTATCTTCATGTCGTGGTCAAGCAGCCCCTCAAAGACCGCAGAAATTCCGATCTCCGGATAAAACGAGTTGTACACCTGGAGATTGGTGTTTTTGCCTCCGCGCGAGACGTCTAGAAACACGCCCTTCTCTGTGACATATACTGACGAGTGTATATCCGGCGGAAGCGGCCCGTCGTTATTTAGCACTATGCCGTTCTCGTCTATGAATGCGTAGAATGTAGCGTTTGTAAGTATTATTCCCTGGCCGTCTGGATCAAGCATGATCGGATGGTTGTTCTCGTCGCGCGCAAGCGAGTGCCGTATGTCCGGGTTTGAAAAGTCCACGCCGGTATCCATCACTGCAATGACGGTGCCATTCCCGTCCACCCCGTAGCGCGACTGCGCCTCGGCAGAGCGCGTTATCTGGGGGGTGCCTGATGCCTCTGCAGTCTCTGAGTAAAAGTCAAGCTTGTAGTCCTCAAGTAGCGTATAGCCGTTCTTGGACATGCCCGATGCGGCATCTTTGGAAAGTACCGCCACGCCAAAGAACCCGCCGCCGGATCCTGCAGAGTACGGCAGGTCAGGCCCCTGCGCCTTGCCAAACACGAGGTATCTCTTGAGGTCGTTATCTGAGAAGAACGCCGGATCAATCTTCATAATGCCAGAGTCAAACTCTACAGGTACAAGACTCGGGGCGTCTTGTATCAGGTCGCCTTTGAACGCGTACGAGTCCCCTAGCGCGGCAAGTAACAGTGCGGATCCAAGCAGGAAGAGTATTGCCGCTGTGGACATTAGTTGGCCTCCTCTTGCTTCATACGATTATCTTCTCCGCGCAAGTATCGTGATTTGAAGCGCCACAATCAGCCCGATTGATGCGATTATCGGTAGTAGTAGAGCGTTGAGCTGGGAGGATGCCTCCCCTATGGTGCCTATGTTCTCGTCTATCTGTATGCTTGCGCGGGCAAGTGTGGTATCAAAGCTCTCTATCTCGGACTTTAGGGTATCCAGCTCGCCAGAGGTCTCGTCAAGTATCGAGTTGAGGCTTATTATCTGATCAGAGATGCCTCCTATGTCCTGGCTCAGGACGTTGGTGGCAGACGAACCGTGCGATGTAGTTCCCTGGTTGAATGCGACCACGTGGAACACGTGGGTGCCCTCCTCCCTAGTGACATAGTCCACGTAGTAGAGCCCCTGGTGCAGCGTCTTAAACGTGTTGGAAAGCGAGATGGACAGGCCTGACGGGAGGTGAACATGCGAGGTCCTCAGCAGTAGCATCGGGTCGTTGCCTATCAGGAGCCCGTCGCTTGTCACCTGCACGAACACGCGCACTGACTGGTGTACTGCGGCAGTCTCTGGCGCAAAGACGAGCGTGTTGAGGTTGCGCTCTACTGGCACGCCCACCAGATCCGTAGTCGAGGTGAACTTTATGTCTGCGCGCTCTGATATGCCGTTTTGTTCCGTGCTGATCACCTCCACCGTGTAGGTGCCGTACGGAAAATTGGTGGACGGATCCGGCCAGATCAGCAGGTTGTAGTTAAACGAGCCGTCCTCCCCGGTGGTTATCTGGTCAAACTTTGCAATCGTGTCGTCTGGCGCAAAGAGCCGGATTACAAGGTTCTCGCCGGGCAGTCCGGTGCCGTACATCTGGAGCGTGTGGTCAGTAGAGTACACCTTGCTGTTTGTAAACACCTCTAGCTCGCCTGACGCTCCCGGCACCGCTACAAGCAACAGTGGGATGGCAAGCAGTAAAAGCTTCATTTTACCTTGTTGCCAGCCTCCTAGTAGATATTACTTTTGAAACACGGGCGCGCACGGCACGGTCACCCCTATACCGTGATTTCTTTGCCAAGCAGCGTTTTGTAAAGCAAGACCGCGTCTGACTCGTCTTTTGTGCCCACAATCACGGCAGAGCCGCGCTTCATAAAGCTGACAGACATTTCATCGGTTCTCAGAGAGAGGCCCAGATCTCCCTGGTTCTCCACCACAAAGCCCTTGTCTCTGGCTGCGGCAGTCACCGCAGGCACGTCAAGCTCAAAGGTCCTGCTAGGGGTAATAGAGTACGTCCTCTTGCCCCTGTCCCTGCCGCACAGCTCCTCAAGTATCAGCTCCTTTTGCTGCACGGCCTCCTGCCTGCCCGTTCCGCAGACGGGGCACTCTTGCACCATGGACGTCCTAGTACTGCTAAACTCGAGCGACTCTAGATCAATGTGGAGCATCTTTTGGGAGAGCGCCGGCTCTTTGCCGAGGATTACCTTGACTGCCTCTGCGACCTCGATTCCGCCCACTATGGACAGTATCGACGGGTGGACCCCCTCGATGCTGCAAGTGGGCATCGAGTCCTCATCAAGGGACGGAAACATGCAATAGTAGCACGCCGTCTTTTTTGGGATGACCGTGAATGCCTGGCCGGACACGCCGACTGCCGCCCCGGTGACAAACGGGATGCCAAGGCCGACGCATGCCTTGTTTAGCGCATACCTTGCATTGACGCCGTCTAGCGCGTCAATTACCACGTCGCATCCTTCTGCCACCTCTAGCGCCGTATGGTCGTTAATTGAGACTGCAAGCGCCTCTATCTTGCAGCTTGGGTTTATCTTTTGCAGCTTTTTGGCGGCAACTTCTACCTTTACCTTTCCGACATCGTCTGCATCAAACATGATCTGCCTGTGCAGGTTTGAGAGCTCTATTACGTCCCTGTCAACGATGCGCAGCGTGCCGACCCCCATTGCTGCAAGCCTCATAGTTATCGGGTTGCCAAGTCCGCCGGTTCCCACCACGCACACCTTTGCATTCCTTAGCTTTAGCTGGCCCTGGTATCCTATCTCCTCGAGCATCACCTGCCTTGAGAACCGGTCAAGCTCTTCTGGTGAGAGCTCCTCTGATCCGCCTGCGACTGCGGGAAGTATGTACACCTCGTCGCCGTCCTTGAGCTGCGTCTCTAGGCCGCCGCCAAACTTTGCATTCTTGCCGTTGATGTACACGTTGACTAGCTGGCGCGGCTTTCCGTCGGCCTCGAGAACCTTGCGCTTAAAGTCATCGCCCATTATCTCTGATATTTTTGCAAACGCGTCAAGAAGCGAGTCTGCAGAGATGTCCGTCTTTTTCTCGCCGCCTCCGGAATTGAGCACAGAGGGGACCGTAAAGACAATGCTTGCCATTACCTTACCACCGCAGATATCTCGTTTATGTCTGCCTTTACCACCCTGGGCTTTGGCAAAATTTCCATTATCGGCTCTGTGGCCTTGAGGCCGTTTCCCGTGACATAGCACACCACCGAGTCGCTCCTGTCAATCCGGCCCTGCTCGACCATCTTTTTTAGCACCGCCACGGAGACCCCGCCTGCAGGCTCTGTGAATATGCCCTCTGTCTTTGCAAGTAATAGTATCGCATCTAGGATCTCCGCATTGCCTGTCTCTTCTGCAAACCCGTTGTACTGTTGCAATCTCCTGAGGACGTATCTGCCATCCCCCGGATCCCCTATTGCCAGGCTCTTTGCGACCGTGTCCGGATGCTCTACCGGCACCACCTCCTTGCTCTTTTTCTTAAACGCGTCCACTATGGGCGCGCATCCGCGCGGCTGGGCCGCAACCATGTGCATGTTTGAGACGTCGCCAAGCAGCGATGCAGACTGCAGCTCTTCAAACCCCTTGCAGATAGCATTTAGCATTGCACCGCTTCCCACTGGCACCACCAGATGATCAGGAACGCTCCAGTCCAGCTGCTCTGCGGCCTCGTATGCAAGCGTTTTTGATCCCTCTACATAGTACGAGCGCATGTTGATGTTTACAATCCCGTATCCCCGGCTGTCCCCTATCTGCGCCGCAATCCTGTTTGCGTCGTCATACGTGCCGTCTACTGCGACATAGTCGGCCCCGTACGAGAGCGCCTGCGTAATCTTTGCCATCTCTATGTCGCTTGGGGCAAATATGTGGCATGAAAAGCCCCCCTTTGCGGCATGCGCCGCGGTTGCAGACGCAAGGTTGCCAGTGGATGCGCATCCCACCGCAGAAAGCCCGAACTCTTTTGCCTTTGAGACGGCGACTCCTGCAGGCCTGTCCTTGAACGAGAACGTGGGGTTTACAGAGTCGTTTTTTATGTAGAGGTTTTTCAGGCCGAGCGTCTCGCCGAGCTTGTCTGCGCGTAACAGCGGGGTCATTCCCGCGCCAATACTTACAATGTTGGACTTTTGCTCTAGCGGCAGCAGCTCAAAGTATCTCCAGTATGTCTGCTCCCTTCCTGCAAACATGTCCCTGGACAGGGCGGGCAGGTCATACGTCACATCAAGGGGCCCAAAGCAGTCGTCGCAGACATACTTGAAAGTAGGCTCGTACTCTTTTTTGCACTCCCTGCACTGCAGTCTCGTCTTTGTCAAGATCTCAAACTTCCTCTAGATGATACATAAAAAATCCTAATATCATATTAAGTATTACTTAATTTAATCGAATAAAAATTCAGTAAAAAAGGCAGGCATGCGTGGAGCACATTAGATGGGAATGCCCGTTTTTTGCAGACTATGCCAGGTCGTTGTGAAAGCATGCCCTGTTACCCAGGTGACAGGCAGGCCCTGACGGCTCTACCAGATAGATTACTGCATCAGAGTCGCAGTCTACTAGGATCTTTTTCACCTTTTGCGTGTTGCCTGACTCCTCGCCCTTCATCCAGAGCTTGTTCCGGGAGCGGCTCCAAAACCAAGAGTTTCCCGTCTTTTTTGCGAGCTCGAGGGACTCTTTGTTAGAGTATGCAAGTGTAAGGACCTCCCTTGTGTCTGCATCCTGGACTATGACTGGCACGAGTCCGCCGCCCTTTGCAAAGTCGATCTCGTCTACGGATTTTTCCATCATGCACCCTGCGACTGCATCCGTTATAACCTTACGGGAATTCCCTTCTTTTGAAGGTGTGACTTTACGCCCCTGACCCCGTGTGTCTCGTAGTGGAATATGGATGCCGCAAGCGCCGCGTCTGCGTCTGACTCTGCAAACACCTCAGCCATGTGATCGGGGCTCCCGCATCCGCCTGATGCTATCACCGGGACGGATACAGATTCAACTATGTTCCCTGTCAGCAGTAGGTCGTACCCGTCCTTTGTGCCGTCCCGGTCGATGCTGGTAAGCAGGATCTCCCCGGCTCCAAGGCGGCAGGCCTCCTTTGCCCAGTCAATCGCGTCAATGCCGGTTGCCTGCTTGCCGCCGTAAATGAACACCTCAAACCAGAATTTTTTCCCGTCCTCAGAAAACACGTTCTTCCCGGATGACACGTCAAAGTTCCTCTTTGCGTCTATCGCCACCACCACGCACTGCCTGCCAAACAGCTCCATGAGCTCTGTGAGCACCCCCGGATTCTTTATGGCGCCGGTGTTGATTCCCACCTTGTCTGCGCCTGAAAGGAGTATGTTTCGCGCATCCTCGACTGACTTTACGCCCCCTCCCACGGTAAACGGTATGTCTATTACTGACGCCACGCTCCGCACCAGATCCCGGATGGTCTGGCGCCGCTCATCAGACGCGGTAATGTCCAAGAATACGAGCTCGTCTGCACCCTCGTCGCTGTACCTTTTTGCAAGCCCGACTGGATCCCCCGCGTCCCGGATTGACTCAAAGTGGAGCCCCTTTACCACGCGGCCATCCCTCACGTCAAGGCATGGAATTACGCGCTTGGTAAGCGTCACTGTCTGGCCTCCCGTATCGATATCATGCCCTCGTAGAGCGCCCTGCCCAGTATGACTCCTGACGCCCCCGCATCCCGGACGTCCCGGACGTCGCCTGCGCCAGATATGCCGCCGCTTGCGATCACGTTTGCGCCGCGCAGGCCGCATGCCTGTCTGAGATATTCCAGATCCGGCCCCTCCAGGGTCCCGTCGCGGCCCACGTTTGTGAGAAGAAACTCTGTGAATCCCATGTCCAGAAACTTGTTCATGGACTCGATGAGCGGAGCTCCGGTGTTCTTTTTCCATCCCCCCACCACCACCTGGCCGTCGCGGTGATCCACGGATATGACCATCCTTTCCGGGCCAAGCTCTGCAAGCAGGGACGAGAGCAGCTCCCTGTCATCAAACGCAAGCGTTCCCAGTACGACGCGCCTTGCAGACGCGGCCGCATCCATTACCATCTCCCTGCTGCGCAGGCCGCCTGCCACCTCTGCAGGTATTGAGACAGAGTTCAGGATGTCTTTCACAGAGGAATGGTTGGAGCCGAGTCCGAGCGTTGCATCAAGGTCCACTATGTGCAGCATGTCTGCCCCGTCTGCCTCCCATTTTTTTGCCGTGTCTGCGGGGCTGCCGTCATACACGGTCTTTTGTTCCGGATCTCCCTGGTACAGTCGGACCACCTTGCCTCCCATCAGATCTACTGCCGGAATTATCTTCATCTCTTACACTCTTGGAGAAAGTTACTTATCATGATTTGTCCCGTCTTGCCTGACTTTTCCGGATGGAACTGCGTCCCAAAAAAGTTTCCAGACTCGACTACTGCAGGCACCCTTATTCCATAGTCTGACTCTGCAGTGACTATGTCACCTGCGGGCCTTGCCATGTACGAGTGGACAAAGTACGCCCACGAGCCGCTCTTGACCCCCTGCAGGATGCAGCCAGGCGTCTTTATCTCAAGGTTGTTCCACCCCATGTGCGGTATCTTCATGGACGGCGGTAGCACTACCACGTCCCCGCCTAGCACCCCGAGCCCGGGCATCTTGCCCTCCTCGCTCCTCTCAAAGAACATCTCCATGCCAAGGCATATTCCAAGCACCGGCGTGCTGCCCACATACTCCCGGAACCTGTCTCCAAGCCTGCAGACGCTCTCCATTGCGGGATCAAAGTTGCCCACTCCCGGAAGCAATATTCCAGAATAGACGTTCTTTCCGTCAAGCTTTTCTATTACCGTGACGGTGGCGCCTGCGCGCTCTAGCGAGTTCTTGAGGCTGAATATGTTTCCCGCCCCATAGTCAAATATCGCAACGCCGGACATTACATCGAGCCCTTTGTGCTGGGTATCCCCCGCTTTTTGTCAGGTCTTGCCGCGTCCCGGAGCGCCACTGCAAGCGACTTTATCGCGGCCTCTGCCTTGTGGTGGTCGTTGTCCCCGTACTTGACGTCGAGGTGCACGCAACAGCACATGTTCTGAAGCAGTGACTGGAAAAAATGCTCTAGATCCTCGCGCGACATGCCCTCAATGCTGCCCCGTTTCACTGACAGGCCGAGCTTGTGGTACGGGCGGCGCACCAGATCCATCGAGGCCTCTGCAAGCGACTCGTCCATGGGAACCGCCGCATGGCTGAATCGCGCAATGCCGCTCCTGTCCCCGAGCGCCTTGTCTATTGCCTGGCCGATTACTATCGCGGTATCCTCCACCAGGTGGTGCTCGATTCCGTCGTTTGACTTTGCCGCCACCTTTAGATCCAGCATTGCGTGCGTTCCAAACGAGACGATGAGGTGGTCCATGAACCGGACGCCCGTCTTGGCAGTGGTCTTTCCAGAGCCGTCAATATCTACGGATACTGACACGTCTGTCTCCTTTGTGACCCGCTTTATGGCGGACTTTCTTGGCTTCATGCGCATCATGATACCTGCCCTATTCTAAATTTAATGCCTTTGGAATCTGGTGTATCGAGTCAAGCACGATCTCCGCCCCGTTGTGCCTGAACAGATCCATCTTGGCCTGCGGGTTCTTGCTTGTGCCTGTAATTCCGCAGAATACGGCGCGGCAGCCGCGCTTTGAGGTCTCTTTTGCCATGAGGAGATCCTCCATGGAATCGCCCACGTACATGGTTGTAGTCCCCCCCATGCCGCCGATTGCGTCAAGCAGCGGCTTTGGATTGGGCTTGGCAAGCTCGCGCGGCTCGTCTTCTAGGAATACAGAGTTGCCTAGATCAAATCCGTCAAGCAGTCCGCCAAGCGAGTGACGCGCAGACTTGAATCCCCTTCCAGTCACCATTGCGATCCGGGATCCGAATTTTGCAGACAGGCTGCCTGCTAGATCCCCTGTCAGAATGACCCTGTCGCGCTCGATCAATCCCGGCCCTGCAAACTCTGAATCCCCTCCAAACAGACTCTTGTACAGATCCCCGCCGTAGAAGAGCTGATCAAACGTGTGGTACAGGGGGCTCTTGCGGCTCGGGCCCGGGTGCGACGTCTTTTCCAGAATGTCAGAGATGTCTGCCATGCCTTTGACGTACCTCTCCACTGATGCAATGCCCCGCGAGTCTGCGTTTTTTATGACGTCATGGATGAACTCTTCCTGATTCCTGCCGGATCTTGCGGCAGTCGCAATGGATATGATTATTGCATATGCAAGATCGACTTCGTCGTTGAACCCCCCGGTTGACTTGAACCCGTCTATGATTTCGTGGCCTATATCTATCGGGCTTATCCCCGCAGGCCCGAGCACGTGCTTGACTGTCTTTTTAATGGCGGCATCATAGGACTCTGTAATGTCCACTAGCACCCCGTCGCAGTCAAAGACTAGCGCGTCTATCTTGTCGGGCTCAAAGCCGCCACCAATGTACATGCCGCCGGATTTCATAGTCATCCCAGTAGATCACGCACTGCAAGCAGGAATTTGGAGTTCATCTCTTTTGTGCCGACGCTCACCCGGAGGCAGCCTCCGTGCGAGCCGATTCTGCCGAGCTTGCGCACAGAGATCCCCTGCTCTGCCAGGGCCGAGTGGATTCTCCTGTAGGCGCCGTGCGCATCAAAGAGCACAAAGTTTGCCTTGGAGTCAAACACGTCAAACGAGTCGTATGTTCCAAGCGTCCTGATGATTCTCTCCCTTTCTGACTTTGTGGCAGCGACTGCCGTCTTGACCGCGTCCAGCCTTTCAAGCGCCGCGATCCCGGACTCGATTGCAATGGTGCTGAGCGGGTACGGGTACTGGAGCACCCTCATAAAGACGTCCGTGAACTGCGGGTTTGCCACAAAGTAGCCCAGCCGGAGCCCTGCAAGGCCAAACGACTTTGAGAGCGTCCGCACCACTACCAGGTTCTTGTGGGTTTTTGTCATGGAGGAGAGCCCATAGTCGCCAAACTCGCCGTACGCCTCGTCTATTATGACCAGGCCTCCAAATGATCTTACCAGCCCCTGCAGATCCTTCTTTTTGAACTGGAACCCGGTGGGGTTGTTTGGCGAGTCAAGGTACAGTATGTCCGCCTTTGAAAACTTTGACTCAAAGTCCTTTGCGTCAAGCTCCATCTGCTCTGAGAACGGGACTGTTATCATGGGAATCGAGTACAGGCCGCATCGCCGCTCAAAGAACCCAAACGTGGGATCCGACGTGAGCACGCGCGTCTTTTTTGATGCAAAGCTCCCAAGTATCATGTCAAGTATCTGATCAGAGCCATTACCCACGCCGATCATCGAGGGCGGCATTCTGACAAACTTTGATATGGCGCGTATCAGCCGCTCGGCCCCGCCAAGCGGGTACTCGCGCACATCAGAGTTCCTCCTTGCATGTGTGAGTATGTCCCCCTGGAACTGCTTTGGGATCACATAGTTTTCATTCGAGTCAAGCTTGAGGGCGCCGCTGTTTAGCTCTGGCTTTTGGTACCCGCGCACCGTGGCAAGCCGCCTCGTGCTCTGCTCAAACCAGCCCTTTCTCATATCCTTCCCCTCACTGCCTCGTAGTGGTTGTAGAGCCCCTCTGCCTCTGCCAGTACCCGGAGGTGCCCGGATGCCTTGGAGAGCGCCTGCTTTGTAGAGGAGACCTGCGTGATCATCTTTACGAAATCCAGCACCGAAAGCGAGCCCCTAGAGGCGCCAGAGCCTCCGGTCGGAAGAACGTGGTTTGATCCCAGAATGTAGTCGCTTGCAGACGACGGGGAGTTGCCCCCAAGGAGTATCATTCCGGGAGTCACCACCCCAGATGAGAGGGATTCGGGGCGTTTTGTCATTATCTGCAGGTGCTCTGGCGCAAGCGCGTTTGCAAGCGGCACCATGTCTGATCTCTTGCATACTGCGATAAACCCGTTGTTTTTCAGGCTGTCCCGGACAATGCCGCTCCTCTTGATGTCTGGCAGCATCTCAGATATTATGCCCCTTACAGACCTTGCAAGCCTCTGCGAGTCCGTGATCAGATAGCAAGACGTGTCCCTGCTGTGCTCTGCCTGGGAGACAAGGTCTAGCGCCACGTGCCTCGGATCTGCAGAGCTGTCCGCCAGTATTCCAAGCTCCGTGGGGCCTGCAAGCATGTCGATTCCCGTCGTGCTGCTTGCAAGGTGCTTTGCCTCTGCGACAATCGGGCCTCCCGGGCCCACAATCTTGTCCACGCGCGGGATGCTCCGCGTCCCATACGAGAGCGCGGCCACTGCCTGCGCCCCGCCTGTCCGGTATATCTCGTCTGCGCCGCAAATGTCTGCAGCAGCTATGGTCATCGGATCAATGTCCCCGTCTTTTCTCGGAGGGGACACCACTGCAATCCTCCCGACCTTGGCCACCTTTGCAGGCACCACGCACATGACAGCAGAGCTCGGATACCTGGCAAGCCCTCCGGGAATGTAGCAGCCGACGCTGCGTACTGGCGCAAACTTTCTGGTTATGCGGATGCCCTCAGACGAGGTGGTCTTGCTCTTTAGCAGCGACATGGTGGCAGACTCTGTTCTTGCAAGCCTAGAGCGCGCAAGACGCAAGGCGGCAACCTCTGGCCTTGAGAGCCTGGCGTACGCCCTCTTTATCTCTGATTTTGAGAGGCGCAGGGGCCTCTTGGCTGCCTTGTTGAATCTTTTTTCGTGGTATAGTACCGCATCATCTCCGCGCCTCCTCACGTCATCAAGTATGGAACGGACTGTCTTGCCGGCCTTTGGGCGTCCCGGGGACATGCCAGCCGCAAACTTTTGCACGTTGGATACACGGTATATTTTGATCAATTCTCTTCATCACGCTTGATCTCCTCAAGCTCGAGTATCTGCCGCGGCTCGTGCACCACCAGGCCCTGGGCGATCCTTCTCAGCTTGGGAATGAGCTTGTGGAACTCGGTCTTTTTAATGACTGTGTTTACCCCGTACCACCCCGGCTCGCTTAGCGGGCTCAGCGTGGGCCTCTTGAGGGAGGGCATCTCAGATAGCAGCTTTTTGAGGTTCTTTTCCTCTACGTTGAGGTATATGTGCAGGTACTTTCTTCCGTTGACTGCGCCCCTCAGCAGGGTCACAATGTCAAATATCTTTTCGCGCTTTTTTGCGTCCCGGAGCGAGTCCCTGTTTGCAATCAGGTGCGCAGAAGACGTGAGGATCTCATCGGCAATACGCAGCTTGTTTTGCTTTAGCGTGGTGCCAGTCTCTGTCACGTCGATTATCGCGTCGACGTCCTCTGGCGGCTTTGCCTCCGTGGCCCCAAACGAGAGGTGTATCTGGACCTTTTTGTTGGTTCCAAGCCGCACCCACGGCGTCACCACCAGCGGATCCCGGGATCCGTGGTATTTCTTGTATGATTTTGACTTTTTTATGAAATCAGAGGCGGTGGTAAGGTACTCGGAGGATATGCGGAGCGTCTTTTTCTTTTTAGCATAATCTGCAATCATTTCATCTAGTCCCTTGTAGCGGTACTTGTCGGGAAAGGCCACCACCAGCCTTATCTTGCCGTACTCGAGATCCAGGATCGGCTCTGCATCAGAGCCCGTCTCGCCGACCCAGTCCCTGCCGGTAATCCCCACGTCGTAGAGGCCCTCTGCCACAAGCATGGGGATCTCCTGGGGGCGGAGCATCTTTACTATGATCTTTGGATCATCAAGGTATACGCGGTAGGTCCTGCTCTTTCTGTTTACCTTGGTCCAAGACCTCTCAAGCAGTCGGAATGTGGCCTCCTCTAGGCTTCCCTTTGGAATGGCAAATTTTACCTCTGACATTTCCAATTTTTTTGGCAATCTAGGTATATAATCGCATGTCTAAATCTGCCCGAGCAGTTCCCGGGCTCCGTCAAGGGAGATCTTTTTGTGCTGTATCATCTTTTGGACCAGATCATCTATCTGCCCGGGCGCCGCTCCGGCAGCTGCTGCAAGGTTTCGCGCATGGAGCCTCATGTGGCCCTTTTGAATGCCTTCTGTGACAAGCGCCCGGATTGCGCTATAGTTTTGCGCCAGGCCGGCTGCGACCATCACGCATGCGAGCTCTTGCGCAGAGGATACCCCGAGTATCTTTGTGCACACCCTTGCAAGCGGATGCACGTTTGCAATGCCCCCCACTATTCCCACGGACAGCGGCAGCTCCAGCTCGCCGACCAGGTTTCCCTGCCCGTCTTTCTTCCACACGGTAAGCGAGCGGTACCTGCCGGATCTTGCCGCATATGCGTTTGCGGCGGCCTCGATTGCGCGCGAGTCCTGGCCTGTCGCGTTTGCAACAGAGACCACGCCGTTCATTACTCCCTTGTTGTGGGTCACGGCCCTGTATACGTCCGCGTCTGCAAACTCGTTTGCAAGTATAATGTCATTTATGGTATCCTCCCCCCCTACCGCCTCGCTTGCAAACGTGGCGCTCGCCCTGGCAAGCCTTTGGACGGAATAGTTTGAAAGTATGCGCAAGAGCGCCCTGCCAGACGTGATCTCCTCCACCAGTGGGGAGACGGCCTCGCACATTGTGTTTGTAATGTTGGCGCCCATTGCATCCCCCACGTCCACCAATAGCTCCACTATCAGCATGCGGCCAGACTCTGCGTCGATCTCCCTGCAGGAGACCTTTTTTGCCCCGCGGCCGGTCTTGGAGAGCGTGTTGCTCTGCCGGTTGGCAAGCTCGAGTATGCGGGCCTCCGAGTCCGCTATTTTTTGCGCCGACCCGCCGCCTGCCCCGAGCACCTGTATCTGGCCGGTGCTGTACGACCTGTCTGCATGCGTCTTGAACCCGCCGCAGACGCGCGCAGTCTTTGCCCCCTTTGATGCCGCGGCAATTACAGACGGCTCCTCGATTGCCATCGGGACAAGGCAGTCCCTGCCGTCTATCTTAAAGTTGGTTGCGATTCCAAGCGGCAGTGAGAACGTTCCTATGGCGTTTTCCACCATCTTGTCTGCCCGCTCAAAGTCGATTCCCCCGCCGCCGCGCAGTATGCCCAGTTCCTCGCCTGAGAGCCCGGCAAAGTCTGCCACCAGTCCGAGCCTCTCGTCCCTTGATTTTTCATAGAATCCGGGTATTGACGAGTCGGCCATCTTATTTTACTATCCTCAGCAGTTTATCATCTTTGCCGTCCGGAAAGCCCTTTCCGTCCGTGTTGGAGGTAATTACATAAATGCTGCCGTCTGGACCCTGCACCACGTCGCGGAGTCGCCCGGCCCCGCTCAGGATGGGCTTTTGGGAGGCAAGGCCCTCTTCAAAGTCGAGCTGGTACAGGTTTGATGCCCTCAGTGATGCCATCAGAAAGGGGAACTCGAAATCGATATCCCCCGTGTAAAACAAAATGCCGCCAGGCTCTATGCTAGGATCATAGCACAGCACCGTCTCCTCAAACCCGGGGCCTCCTGCGCACTCGCGCTCGGGCCAGCCGTAGTTCTTGCCGGCTGTCACAAGGTTGATCTCGTCGTTTTTCTCCGGCCCCAGCTCTGCAACATACATGCCTCCCTGATCATCCCACGTCATTCCCTGCGGATTCCTGTATCCCAGCGCGTATACTGGCGATCCCGGAAACGGGTTGTCATCTGGGATGCTGCCGTCGTCGTTGATCCTCAGAATCTTGCCTGCAAGGGATCCGGGATCCTGCGGCAGATGGGACGCATCTGACACGGTTCCAGTCCCCACATACAGTTTGCCGTCAGGTCCGAACTTTACAAAGCCTCCGTTTGTAAACGAGGATCCGGGAATCCCATCTAGTATGACCTGCGCGTCTTGGAGCTTGTTGTCTGACTCTGTTATCTGGACTAGCTTGTTCCACAGGTTCTCGCCGTCCATATACGTAAGGAACACGTACATCTTGTGGTTGTCTGCAAACTCGGGATGCAGCGCGATTCCCAGCAGCCCCCCGTCAAAGGCGTCCACCGGCCGGAACGACGCAAGCGGGGACGCAAGCAGCGAGCCGTTCTGAACCACCCTTATCAGGCCGTCTTTTTCTGTCACAAACACGCGGTCCCCGGATACCGCTATTGCGCGCGGCTTGTCAAGGCCCTCTGCAAGTATGGAGACTGCGTCATTGCCTGCGCCCTGCGTGGGCTTGGGCAGCGGAATCAGGTCGTCAGGCGAGGTCAGCACCATTATCGAGAATATCACGGCCCCGATCACTGCTGCTATCCGTATTCTCTTGTCCACAAAGAGACGTCTTGTGAATCATATTAATGAGTTGATAAGGCGTATATACGGCAGGCTGCAACTCTGATCTAGCGGGGTGGGGAAGTCAGACTGTTTAGGACTAGGTCATCCCGGCGGGCTCATAACCCGCAAATCAGTAGTTCAAATCTACTCCCCGCTACTTTTCATAAACGCAGAACCAACCGGGGGATCCGTCAAAGCGCGCCGTGTTGGTGCGGCCCATCCTCTGCAGGGGCCTGGTCAGGTGCCTGTGCGCAGACACATCCGGCAGATACAGTCGCCTCTTGACTTTTCTCCTGACCGTGGCGCGCACCTTTGCAGGATGCCTCCTGCCGCACTTGACGCACTCAAAGCCCTGGTTTCTTCCCTTTGACTTCATCTTTTTGCCGCAGCTTTTGCAGGGGGGGTTTGATGTGCGCGTCTCCCTTGCAGGGAGTATCACCCTGATGAACTCGAGGTTGACTACGCGCGGGAACCTCTTTGAGGCCCTTCTGACCCCGCCGCCTGCACGGATTCTGTCCCCCGGAATCAGTCCGGCCGCTACAGACGTCATTCCCGTCGGCTTGTAGACTGCGCACCAGAACTCGTGGCCGCCGGAGAGCACTGCAAACATCACGTGCCCGCCCCGGAGAATCCTTGGCGCAGCAGAGACGGATCCCGTAATAGTTCCCGACGAATACGGGCTCATCCCGGGATCAAGCTTGTTGCGCAGGTGGTCTCCCGTGCCCTGGTTTGATTTGAAGATCATGTGCCCGTCAAGCTTTTCGCTTGTCCTGAGAATCTCCGTGGCTCGCAAAAGCGGGGCGACATCCTCCCCCCTGACTCCGTAGAAAACGGGATCCGGCCCGCGCGGGGCGATCATGACGCGCCCCTTCCTTGCGTCAAAGCTGCTAAACGTGTCTGGCGCGGTTATTTTCTGCATCGCCCTGACGCTCTCAGCAGAGAGATCGCGTCTTGTCCCAAACCGGGATCTCCGGCGGTAGCTCAAGAGCTCCAGCGTGTGATCACCAAAGTCGTACCCGATCGCGCCGATTGCGCCGACCAGCCCCTGGCCGTTGCCCATCCAGGTGTGATCTAGGCCGTTTTGCCTTGCAAACTTTTTTGCATCGCCTCTGCGTACTAGCCGCCAGAGCGCCATGCTGCCAAACTCTGCAAACTGCTTGGGAATCCTGCCGCCTTCCAGAAACACGAGCCCCGGATTTGCGCCGTTTTTGGTATCAGAGTATCTAGATATCATCCTCCGGACCCGCCTTTTTATCCCGGAAGGATCCCCCGTCTGCAGCCTGATCGAGACTGCCCCGTTGCCCCGCGTCTTCCACGGTATGTTGGGGTTGAACCTGACAAGCCGCGGAAAGTCAAGAAACTCCGCATCCTGCCCGGACAGCTCCCCCACCATCTTGTAGGCAAGAAACGTGGTGCACATTCCGCTAGGCGAGTCCGTGTCGTCAAACCCGATGTTGAGGATGGTTTTTTCCGCCACGGTCAAGCTGTGAATCCCGGACATTTTTAGTTGTTGGATGACACGGTTTAAATTAATAGTGCCGGACTCGTATCTTGGAATGATAATCATAGACGAGGCGAGGATCTTTGAGATAATCAAAGAGAAGAGTCCTGTATCCGTCTCACTCAATGGTCCTGACGGAATTCTGCCCCGGGTGCAAGAGACTGCAGTGAGAATCTCTGAAGAGTTTGGGATTCCCGCGTACGTTCTGGCAGACACCACGTGGGGGACGTGCGACCTGAACACCAACGGCTCAAAGGTGCTGGGCGCAGACATTCAGTTTAACATCGGGCACACGATAAACACAGAGTCGCCAGAGAACGGCGTCGTGCTGATTGACGCCTTTGATGACGTCGAGTTTGATGCCGTGGCAGCAAAGTGCGTAAAGATGCTGGAAAAGGCGACCGTCTCGCTTGTTACTGACAGCCAGCACCTGCGCCAGGTGGACAGAGTGAGGGAGATACTAGAGGGCGGCGGACTCGTAGTAAAGATAGGCAGCGGCAAGGGGCAGCTCAATGACGGGCAGGTGTTTGGATGCGAGTTTTATCCGGCAACGGCGCTCAAAGAAGAGGTGGACGCGTATGTCTTTCTGGGTCAGAGCAACTTTCATGCCGCAGGAGTCGCCCTTGCCACGAACCGTCCCACATACGTGCTAGACCCCTACTTTAACGAAGTAAGGGAGATAACAGAGTTTGCCCAAAAGCTAAAGAAAAAGGCTACCCTTGCAGTCTGCAAGGCCGCAGAAGCAAAGTCGTTTGGGGTGATTGTCGGCCTAAAGGAGGGGCAGCTCTCAAAGGTGTTTGCGCTGCGGATCAAAAAGGAGCTCGAGGATGCTGGCAAAAAAGTGCAGCTGTTCGCGCTGACTGACATTACAAACGAGAGGCTGCAGAATCTAAGGGGGATAGAAGCCTTTGTGCAGGTGGCATGCCCGCGCATATCAACTGACAACAGGTTTGACGTGCCCGTGCTGTCGACTCCGCAGGCCAAGGCCCTGCTAAAGATGATGAGGGGCGAGAGCATCGAGGGGTATCTGGAGATCCCGCACTGGCTCTAGTATACGTGTGAGGCCAAAAAATCCCGGAACGGGCCGATTTGGATTCACATGTGTTTACTGTTTTGAATACTGGGCACCACGTGTATTATAGCGCGCATGAAATAAGACATGACTAGTACTAGTCAAGCCCCGGGCCGCAGCAAAATCTTGCCAAACATGCCACTTCCCCTGAGCATCCGCTCGTGCGCCTCGGCTGCCTGCTCTAGCGGATACACAGAGTCAATTACTGACCTTATCCTTCCCTGTGACATCCAGTAGAGGCCCCGCTCCAGCTCTGCCCGCGTCCCCTGGGTCGAGCCCAGTATGTTAATCCCCTTGAAAAATATGTGGCGCAGATCCGTCCCGGCATCGTACCCGGTGGTGGCCCCCGTAGTTACCACCGTTCCCCCGTAGTTTAGCAGGGCCAGCTCCCGGTTCCAGTGACTGCCCCCAATGTGCTCAAATATGACATCCACCCCGCGCTCGTCCCCGTACGGCTTTGCAATGCCTCCCACTATCTTTCGGACCTGTCTGTGCCAGTCGTCTGCGCGATGATCAACTGCGTAATCAGCGCCTAGATCCAGCAGCCTGTCAAGCTTGTCAGGACTCGCAGTCGCAATTACCGTGCATCCAAACAGCTTTGCAATCTGGATGCCATAGTTTCCCACTCCCGAGCTTCCGCCCATTATCAGCACCACCTGCCCGGGCCGTATCTGAGCCCGCCCTACCAGCATGTGCCACGAGGTCAGCAGGGTCATCGATGCGGCAGCCGCATCATCGTATGACACGCCGTCAGGTATCCTCACCGTATTCACTTCGGGAAGATGCGCCTCCTCGCAGTATCCGCCCCAGAGGGGGCCCGTCTCAAACCCCCAGATGGCGCGCCTCCTGCAGTCATACTCGCGTCCGCCCGTGCACGCGCTGCACACCCTGCATGAGAGGTTCCCGTGCGAGACGACGCGGTCGCCCACCTTGACGCTCTTTACGTCGCTTCCCACCGCGATGACATCCCCCGCCGCGTCTGTCCCAGAGATGTGCGGCAGCGGTATCTTTAGCGGCCTGCCCCTCATGCCCCAGATGTCGTCATAGTTTAGCGCGGCGGCCCTCACCTTGAATACCACCTCCGAGGGTCCGGGCACCGGCGATGGAACGTCCCGTATGCAGAGTATGCCGGCAAAGTCGTCATCATCGGTGTACCGGTCGTAGACTAGGGCCCTCATGCCATCCGGCCCGGCTCCTAGTGATATATGACTTTCACAAACAATTATAATCACAGCGGCAAGAGTCACGGCATGTCAGACATGGTGCTTCCGGGAGACAAGATAGCGTCCATAGAAGAGTACGAGGCCGGGCACAACACCTTTGATGACGGGGACATGGTAAGGGCCGCAACGGTGGGCAGAAAGGAGATCGACGGCTCTGCGCGCACTGCAAGCATTGAGCATCCAAAGCTTCTCTCGATTCCAAAGGTGGGCGACATTGTGATTGGCACGGTGGCAGCAGTAATGGCCACCATGATGGCGATAAGCATAGACTATATCAACGGCAAGCCGACCACGTCAAAGGTCGAGTGCATCTGCTCCATCAAAAACCTCAGGATAAGAAACGTGGCGCTTGTAAACGACATTGTAATGCTAAAGATACTAAACCACCTAAACGGCACGATTCACGCCACTGTCGAGGAGCGCGGCCTGGGAGTGCTGTTTACAAAGTGCAGAAAATGCGGCAGCAAGGTGGTTCCAATGCGCGACGCCATAAAGTGCACGGAATGCTCGTGGATCGACGAGAGAAAGCTCTCCTCTGACTTTGGCAGCGGCGACTTTGTAAAACTGAGAGGATAGCCATGGTTTCTGTTTCGTTCCAGGGGGAACGGGGGGCATACGGCGAGGCGGCTGCTAGAAAGTTCTTCAAAGAGTGCCAGACGCTGCCGCTTGGCACGTTTGCAGACGCGCTAGATGCGGCCACGGACGGCAGGGCAGAGTACGCCATACTTCCGGTCGAAAACTCGCTTGAGGGAAGCGTCGGCGCCAGCTATGACCTATTGCACCACACAGAGCTAAGAGTCACCGGGGAGATATACCACCGCATAGAGCACTGTCTGATCGGCTCGGGCAGCCTCGGGGAGGCAGGCACCGTATACTCGCACCCGCAGGCGCTCGGCCAGTGCAGAAAGTTCATCGAGCAGCACGGCATGAAGACCATCCCCACATACGACACTGCAGGCAGCGTCGAGATAGTCAGAAAGCTCGGCAGGAACGACTGCGCAAGCATTGCAAGCGAGGCGGCCTCTGCAATTTACGGCGTGCCAGTAATAGCAAGAAACATTGCAGACAACCCCAGCAATCATACCAGGTTCCTGATACTCTCCCAAAAAGAGTCCCCCCGTACCGGCAGCGACAAGACGTCGATTATCTTCTCGATAAGGCACGAGCCGGGCTCGCTTTACAGGATTCTTGCGGCGTTTTATGAGAGCGACATAAACCTCACAAAGATAGAGTCAAGGCCCACAAAGACAGAGACGTGGGAGTACAACTTTTACGTAGACTTTGAGGGGCACAAGGACGACCCGCAGATACAGGGGGTGCTAGAGAAGATAGGAAAGGAGACGCTCTTTATCAAGGCGCTCGGCTCGTATCCTGCTGCAGGGCCAGACTAGAACCCCTTTGGGCGCCTCAGCACAAAGCCCATGCTGAATCCGATTATGACCACCCCTGAGATCATCACCATCAGGTCATAGGTAAACCAGATGGGATCATAGCTGCGCATCGCCATCACGGCCACCTCTAGATCCGTGCTGCCAGTGTTTTGTATCTTGATGCGGGTCTCCCCGTCTTGCTCGTGAGTCCAGTCAAGCTCGGCCTCGTCCCGATAGTCAGACTCTTGTACTGGCGAGTCTCCCGGAACATCCAGCGATATGCCAAAGGCATCGCCGGTAATGCGCATATACTGCTGCGCCCCTGTCGGCGCGGGAATCGTGTAAAAAACGGTATCGCCTATGGCCACCGCGTTGTCCTCGCTTACCTCTGAGACCCCTAAATGCAAAACGAGGCCCGTGGCGCCAAGCGCAACTATTACGGATCCCGCAATCAGCCCGATGACGGTTCGCCAGGGTATCACGATGTGTGTCGGGACGGTGCCGCTTAAAAGACTAACTACATCAGGGACACGTCGTGTGGCTGGCTCTCTGCAAACCCCGCCCTTGACATCTTGATGAACTCGGCGTTCTTTTGCATCTGGGGTATGGTGTGCGCGCCGCAGTAGCTCAGCCCCGAGCGCAGGCCGCCTGTCAGCTGCTTTAGTATGTCAGTCACCGTCCCCTTGTAGGGCACCATCGCCTCCACCCCCTCGGCCACATAGTCGTTAAGATCGTCATCAAGGGACGTAATGCCCGTCTCCTTTGACCTGCGGCCAATTGACGCGGCAAGCGACGCCATTCCCCGGTACACCTTGAAGCGCTTGCCATTTTTTGTAAGCACCGTCCCGGGAGACTCGTCGGTGCCTCCGAGCATGCTGCCAAGCATTACAGACGACGCTCCTGCCGCAAGCGCCTTTGTCGCGTCGCCAGACGTCCTCGTGCCCCCGTCTGAAATCAGCGGAATGTCATGATCCCGGCACACCTGTGCGCAGTCCATTACCGCGGTAAGCTGGGGCACGCCAGAGCCAGTAATTACGCGCGTTATGCAGATAGAGCCTGAACCCACCCCCACCTTTACCGCGTCGACTCCGGCCTTTATCAGATCCTGCGCGCCCTGGGCAGTCGCAATGTTTCCCGCAATCAGCTCGCAGTCCGGAAACGCCTTTTTGATGTTGCGTACGGTGCCCAGCTCGTTTTCGCTGTGGCCGTGCGCAATGTCTACTACCAGCACGTCTGCCCCCGCATCTATGAGCGCCTCGCTGCGCTCCAAAAAGTCGCCCTTTACACCCACTGCTGCGCCCACAAGCGGCCTGCCCTTCTTGTCCTTTGAGGCGTTTGGATAGTTGGCATTGTTTGTAATGTCCTTGCTTGTAATGAGACCCTTTATCGAGCCGGACTCGTCGGTAATCGGCAGCTTTTCAATCCTGTGCTTGTGCAGTATCGCCTTTGCGTCATCTAGCGTGACCCCCGGCCTTGCCGTAACCACGTCCTTTGTCATGATGTCTGCCAGACTGCTGTCCGAGCTTGCAAACAGCAGATCCCTCTCCGTGACTATTCCCACCAGTTTCGAGCCGGAATCCACCACCAGCAGGCCGGAGATCCCCTTGTCGTCCGTATAGGCGAGCGCGTCCCGGATGGACTTGTCAGATGATATCGAGTAGGGATTCTCAATCACCACGCTGCCAGAGCGCTTTACCTTTAGCACCTCGTCTGCCTGCTCTGGTATTGTAAGAAAGCGGTGTATTATTCCCAATCCACCTGCTCGGGCCATTGCCACTGCCATCGAGGATTCTGTTACCGTGTCCATGTTGGCGCTCACAAACGGTATGTTTACAGAGATGTTCCTTGAGAGCCGGGTACTCAGATCCGTCTGGCTTCTGCTTGTAATGTCTGAATATTTGGGCACAAGAAGAACGTCGTCAAAAGTCAACCCTTCCCTTAATTCCAATGAAACCTTGTTAACAGGGCATGGGATTGATTATAAGCCTTTGTGTATGAG
>RHFB01000010.1 GCA_003724285.1 Nitrosopumilus sp. H13
GACCCCGAGCTAGATCAAAGCGCATTATACGGTTAATATTCTGGACTTGTCCTGAGCATGCTCTTGAAGGAATTCGAAAAGCTTGGCATTGCGGCAACTGTGGGGATAATTTTGCTCTTGTTTATCCCTCTCTCTGCCATGATCGGCTTTTTTGATGCGACAACTCTTACATATGAGATCAATGTGATTGGGACCCCACTGTCTATGGCGGGCGCCTTTATTCTGGTAGGTGTCTATGATCGCCTGAGATTAGAGCGCAGGCGGAGGAATCTGAAAAATTACTGGAAGGTACAGTTATACAGACTGGAACAATTTTTGAGCAAATCCATGATTACTAGGGATTCTTTGCTGATACTGGTTCAAGAATTAGAACTGTCTAGAGGATATGTAAGAGAATCTTATGCCAAATTACGTTATTCAGTATATGTTGAACAAATGCAAAATTTACGTAAATTTGTGGAACATTTGCCTGATTCTAAAACAAACGCGACAAATGAGGCTGTCCTTTTGAAAAGAACCTTGAAAAAACTAGTAGACGAATTCTAATTTCCAGTAAATCTCATGTGGACATGATCCTAGTTTGGGGACAAATCCTCCTTTAAGATATGATATTCCCATTGATGCGTTGGGCGTAACATGGCAATTTTTGTTGTCATTGTTGGCGTGTCTGGCATACGAATAGACACCGGTCTCTGGGAACGTGTCCCCGCTCTTTACAAGAATCTCCTTGGATTGCGCCTTTGCCACCATGCTGTTATTTGTGTTCTATCATATTAAAACTTGTTCATTATTGAGAATGTTGGAAAGTATGTTTTCATTATGGATGTACAACAATATTCTCCATTTCTATATCGTCCTCTGCAATCTACCAACATCTTCCGAGTCTTTAATGAAATACGATAAAAATTCAATACACTTGTAATTATTCTCCCAAGCATGGACAGTTTAGTGTTTTTTGATATTTCTCAGCTTGGCGACGCCGCTGGTAATGTGATCAATTATCGCTGGCAGCGGCGTGCCGGGCCCGAACACGTGGCTTATTCCTGCCTTTGTCAGCTGCTTGTGATCCACCTCTGGGATCACTCCGCCTCCCACGATCAGCACGTCCTTTATTCCCTTTTTCTTGACTGCCTTTACCACCCTTGGAAAAAGTGTCCCATGCGCCCCGTTTAACAGGCTCATTGCTATGGCATCAACGTCCTCGTCCTCTGCAATCTGGGCAATCCTCTCCGGGGTTGCAAACAGTCCCGAATAGATTACCTCCATTCCTGCATCCCGGAATGCCCTGCACAGCACGAGCGCCCCCCTGTCATGACCGTCTAGTCCAAGCTTGGCAACTAGTATCTTGATGTTTCGCGATGACGCCTTTTGTCTCATGATATATACTTAAGGCGTGGCTTGGAGGATTAATACGATGGACACGTATCCGGTAAATTATTCTCTCGAGTTCGAGCCTGACCTGGAACGGTTTACCTTTGGAGGAAAAGAGTCCGTCACCGTACGCTGCTCCAAGCCCACAGACACAATCACAATGCACTGCGCCGAGCTGGTCATACGCTCGTGCCGCGTGGAGTCTGCAGGATGCGTGATAAAATCATCATACAAACTAGACAAAAAGCGCGAAGAGCTGCAGATACGGCTAGGTAAAAAAATCAAGGGAGACGCAACAATACACACAGAGTTTGATGGAATATTAAATGACCGCCTCCTCGGATTCTACCGGAGCAGATACAGGCAGGGCAAAAAGACAAAATACCTTGCCACCACGCAGTTTGAGGCAGCAGATGCCAGGCGCGCATTTCCGTGCTGGGACGAGCCTGCCGCAAAGGCCACGTTTGAGATTACAATCATTGCTGACAGCAAGTTTGCCGCCATATCAAACATGCCGGTAAAGTCAAAGAGAAAGAAAGGCTTTAGAACATTTCATGTATTTTCCAAGACCCCCGTCATGTCCACATATCTACTGTACCTGGGAGTCGGCGAGTTTGAATACATCTCCGGAAGGACGGGCAGGACCCTGGTGCGCGTAATAACTACAAAGGGCAACAAGTCAAAGGCCGGATTCTCTCTGGATCTGGCAAAAAAGCTGCTAAAGTCATACGAGGACTATTTCGGGATACGGTACCCGCTGCCCAAGCTAGACCTGATCGCAGTGCCAGACTTTGCGGCAGGCGCAATGGAGAACTGGGGGGCAATCACGTTCCGCGAGACCATACTCTTGTACGATCCAAAGACGTCCTCCACACGCACAAAGCAGTTCATCGCAGAGGTGATCTCCCACGAGATAGCACACCAGTGGTTTGGAAACCTGGTAACCATGAAGTGGTGGAACGACCTGTGGCTCAACGAGAGCTTTGCCACGTTCATGGCCACAAGGTTCGTCGACAAATTCTATCCAGAGTGGGACATGTGGAACCAGTTCATAGAGGACGCGATGAACACCGCCATGTCCCTTGACTCGCTAAAGACCACCCACCCTATCGACGTCCGGGTGGACTCGCCGTCGCAGATACGGGAGATATTTGACGCCATCTCGTATGACAAGGGCGGCTGCGTGCTGCGGATGCTAGAAAAGTATGTGGGTGAGCCGGGCTTTAGGCGCGGCCTCAAAAAATACCTCTCTGATTTCAAATATGCAAACGCAGAGGGCGCAGACCTGTGGGATGCGATCGGCAAGGCTACTGGAATGCCCGTCTCCAAGATGGTGTCCACCTGGCTCCGACAGCCCGGATTTCCCCTCGTTGCAGTAGAGCAAAAGGGCGCCCTGCTCAAGTTCACCCAAAAGAGGTACCTGCTAGAGCGCGAGAAAAAGTCCGCAGGCGGCATGTGGAGCATTCCGCTCTCCTTTGGATTCAAAAAGACAGAGACGCGCCTGTTTGATAAAAAAAGCATGACTGCAAGGGCGCCAAAGGGGGTGGGTCTTGTCGCAAACATTGGGCGGCACGGGTTCTACCGCGTAAAGTATGACGCGGCAATGCTGCTTGATCTCAAGATGATGGTGGATCAAAAGCGCATAGGTCCTGTAGACCGCTGGGCCGTACAAAACGACCTGTTCTCCCTGTGCATCTCCGGCGATGAAAAGATCCGCAGCTATCTTGACTTTACTGACGCATACTGCGACGAAGACATCTATCTTCCCTCAGTCAACGTGGCCCACAACCTCGCGTCGCTGTACAATGCGGCGCATGGCGAAAAGTTTGCAGGCCAGATACGCGTCTATGCGGCAAACTATCTAAAGACGCTGCTGTCCAGAATAGGATGGGATCCGAGAAAATCAGACCCCCACACAGACGCGCTGCTCCGCTCGTTTGTAATCTCTGCCCTCGGGCGCATGAACGACAAATCCGTCACGGCAGAGGCGCTAAAGAGATACCAGAAATTCCTGAAATCCCCCGGCTCCCTGCACCCTGACCTGGTCGAGGCAGTCTGCTCCATTGCGGCATGGAACGGCGACACCGGGACATACTCGCAGCTGCAAAAGCTCTACAAAAACGCAAAGACCACGGAGGAAAAGCTCCGGTTCCTGGGAGCAATGTGCGGGTTCTCTGACAAAAGACTGCTTGCAAAGTCCCTTGACTTTTCGCTCGGAGCTGCTGTGCGCACGCAGAACATGCAGCTGCCGATACTAAAGACGGCGGCAAACCCGCACGGCTCTTCCGTGCTGTGGCCGTGGCTGAAGAAAAACTGGAAAAATCTGGACAAAAAGATAGGCCACGGAAACCCGCTGTTTAACAGGATCATCGCATGCCTGTCCGTAGTCCGGGACGACTCGATGGAGCGCGAGTTTGCAAAGTTCTTCAAAAAGAACACAGTTCCGGGGACCGAGCGCACGCAGCAGCAGACCGCAGAGCGGCTGCGCATACGCAGGAGACTTCGCCAGAACATGAGAGCAGAGTTTGGCTAGGTTCCGGGAAATCACAGTGCTGTCTGTTACCGCCCTGACCGTGGCGGCGCTCTACGTATCCCTGACTCCAGATAACAATGACGAGGTGCTAGAGGATCTGCTGCTAAGCGCCACGTATGATGACGGCCTGGCCACCATCACATACCGGGACAACTCTGGGCTCACAGATGTAGTGGTGATGGAGATTCTCGGAATGGGCCAGACGTTCCAAGAGACGTACAACTCTGCAGAGTTTACAACGGTGGTGGCATTTCCGGACACTCCAAAGTACGGCTGGGCGGTCCACCCGATAGTCCTTGACATCACACACTCCGGGTACGGCGACGTCAGGCTAAAGACGGAGATACGCCCGGCAGGCGAGCCGGCGGCGCCAATCATCGTCTCGCCGTGACGCGCAAGATTTTATTGCTCCCGCCATGACAGCACAGCATGGACATGACAGGCCTCAAAAAAGGCAGGCGCGGCGCCATTGCAAAGGCCATATCCACCGTAGAGAACGACCCAAAAGAGGCACGGAAACTGATCAAGAAGATATTTGCAGAGACTGGCGAATCTACCATAATAGGAATCACCGGCCCCGCAGGCGCAGGCAAGAGCTCGCTGATAAACAAGGTGCTCATCCACATGAAAAAGCTCGGGGCAAACCCAGCGGTGCTTGCAATAGACCCGACAAGCCACGTGACCGGGGGCGCCATACTAGGCGACCGTGTGAGAATGTCAGAGTCGACTGACTCTGGCGCGTACATTCGCAGCATTGCGTCCCGGGGGGCGACGGGCGCCGTGTCGCGCTCGCTGCGAAACAGCATCCGAGTACTGGAGTATGCCGGCTTTGATCCAGTACTCATAGAGAGCGTGGGCGCAGGCCAGACAGAAGTAGAGATATCAAAGATAGCAGACATTACAGTGGTGGTATTCAACCCCAACACGGGGGACAGCATCCAAACCATAAAGGCGGGGCTGACAGAGATCGGAGACATTTACGTGATCAACAAGAGCGACCTTGCGGGGGCAGACAGACTGTACAGCGCCGTGTGCGACTTTATCGGGGACTCTGAGAAAAAACCCGCGGTGCTAAGGACGTCTGCAAAAAAGAACACCGGCATCTCTGCGCTAGCCAAGATGCTTGTAGAAACGTCAGAGACGCGGCGCAATGCCAGACCTGATGAGGAACGGCTAAAGGCAGAGCTGGGGGATATCATTTTAAGTGACATGAAAGAAAAGATCGACAAGATGATGGAAAACGACGCCACCGTCAAGGAATGTATAAAAAAGATGCGCTCCAAAAAGATGGATCCGTTCCAGGCGGGGGAAAAGATCGCCCGATCCCTTGTGGGTTGAATGTCATGGCAGACAAATTCTTTACCGACTCGAATTTTGCAGTAAAAAGGATATACAGGCGCAAGGCAGGGGCCAAATCCGAGGATGCCGGCAGGTACCCGTACACGCGGGGCATACACCCGGGAATGTTCCGCGAAAGGTTCTGGACCATGCGCCAGTATTCCGGGTTTGGCGATGCCAAGCTTACAAACAAGCGCTTCAAGTTCATGCTTGAAAAGGGGCAGACGGGCCTGAGCATGGCCTTTGACCTGCCGACCCAGATAGGCTACGACCCGGACTCGCAGCAGGCAGAAGGCGAGGTGGGAAAGGTCGGCGTCTCTATTTCCTCGATAAAGGACATGATGACTGCCTTTGAGGGGATACCGCTTGGCAAGGTGAGCTCGTCGATGACGATAAACTCGACGGCATCTACGCTGCTTGCATACTATATCGCAGTCGGCGAGTCGCAGGGCTTTGAGAGCTCCCAGCTCCGGGGGACGACCCAAAACGACATACTAAAAGAGTACATTGCAAGGAACACCTACATCTACCCGCCCCAGCAGTCGATGCGGCTCATCGGGGACATGATCGAGTACTGCGCGCAGCACGTTCCGTCGTGGTACCCTGTGTCCATATCCGGATACCACATGAGGGAGGCAGGATGTACCGCCACGCAGGAGGTGGCGTTCACGCTTGCAAACGCGATAGCGTACATACAGACGTGCCTTGACCGCGGCCTCAAGATAGACGACTTTGCCCCGAGGCTGTCGTTTTTTTTCTGCTGTACCATCGAGTTCTTTGAAGAGGTGGCAAAGTTCCGGGTCGCAAGAAAGGTCTATGCCCGAATACTCAAGGAGATGTTTCATGCAAAGAACCCCCGTTCGCTCCAGCTAAAGTTCCACACGCAGACAAGCGGCGAGTCGCTTACCGCCCAGCAGCCTGACAACAACATTGTGCGCGTGGCGATACAGACGATGGCAGCAGTGGCAGGCGGCACGCAGTCGCTTCATACGAACTCGCGCGACGAGGCGCTAGCCCTGCCGACAGAGTCCTCTGCAAAGATTGCGCTCAGGACCCAGCAGATAGTGGCGCACGAGAGCGGCATTACAAAGACGGTGGATCCAATGGCCGGCTCGTACTATCTCGAGGATCTGTGCGATAAAATTGAGGACGGGGTCTGGAAGTACCTCAAAAAAATACAAAAGATGGGCGGCTCTGTAAAAGCAATAGAGCGCGGGTTCTTCCAGTCGGAGATAAGGCAGAACGCTTACCGCCTCAAAAAGGAGGCAGACGACGGGGAGCGGATACTCGTGGGGGTAAACAAGTATGCCGAGCAAGAAGAGCAGCCAGAGCTGCTCAGAATCGACGGGCAGGTCGGCATCCGGCAGCAAAAGGCCATAAAGGCCCTGCGGTCGTCGCGCGACTCGAAAAAATGGGAATACGCAATGTCTGCAATGCAGGATGCGGCAGAAAAGCAGGAGAACCTCATGCCCCACATAATTGCAGCCGCAAAGGCCCAAGCCACTACCGGCGAGACAAGCAACACGCTGCGGGAGGTCTTTGGCGAGTACCGCCCGAGGGAGGTGTTCTGATGAAGATAAACCACATTGCAATAGCCGTTAATGACGTAGAAGAGTCTGCCAGGATATACAAAGAGGCGCTAGGCGCAAGCTCTGTGCAGTTTGAGACTGTAGAGTCAGAGGGGGTCAAAATCGCAATCATCCCACTTGAGAACTGCCGCATCGAGCTGATGCAGCCAACAGGCGACTCGAGTCCTATCAAAAAATTCCTTGACAAGAGGGGCCCGGGACTACACCACATTGCGCTAGAGACCCCGGATATTGACGGCGAGGTGAAGCGGATGAGAGGATGCGGGGTGCAGTTTCTAGGAGACGTGAGGCCCGGCTCTGCAGGCACACGCGTGACGTTTGTCCACCCGAAATCGCTTCACGGCGTCTTGGCAGAGCTGTGCTCTACATCATCTTGAGCGTGTCAGACGCGGTAATTATCCCGACAATCTTTGATCTCTGCGAGACCAGTATGCACTTTGAGTACCTGATTAATGGCACGAGCACGTTTGCCGGCGTGTCAAAGTCTACTATGGGGGGAACAGAGTCCATCATGTCCTCCAGCCTTGCCTCCCTTAGCTCCCCGCCAGAGTCTGCAAGATGCCTGACTATCCCGTCTTCTGAGACCATTCCGGCCACGTCGGGCCCGTCAAATACTGGAATCTGGCTGATTGAGAGCTCGCGCATTTTTTTGACTGCCGCATCAAGCGTGTCTGAGGGCTTTAGCTTTACCATGTTCCTGCTGCAAAAGTCGCCTGCAGTGTGCGAGGACGACTCGCCTTCAAGCTTTGAGAGGCTCTCAAATATCCTCTTTGCAGTCTTGTAGCTTGGACTGCTGCGGCCCGACTCTATCTGGTTTATCATCGACGTGCTCACGCCAGTCATTGCGGCAAGCTTTTTCTGGGTGATCCCTACCTTCTGCCTTATCTGCTTTATCGACTCGATGCTTGGAAGCATACGGTATGCTGCTGCACGGCGCGCTTTAAAACGTGCCTTTTCGCATGATTGCTGCCTGCGCCGCCGCCACTATGGCTATGGGTATGCGGTGCGGCGATGCGCTCACATAGCTCAGGCCAGCCCTGTGGCAAAATACGATTGATCTCGGATCCCCGCCGTGCTCGCCGCATATTCCTATCTCCATGTTTGGCCTCGCCTTGCGGCCGTGGCTGATTCCTATCTCCATGAGCCTGCCGACGCCGCTCGTATCTATCGACTGGAACGGGTTGCGCTCTAGGATCTCCTTTTCCATGTATTCGGGGAGGAACTTGCCCTCCACGTCCTCCCTGCTAAAGCTAAACGTCCCCTGTGTGAGGTCGTTTGTGCCAAAGCTAAAGAACTCGGCAGTAGATGCCAGCTCGTCTGCAGTGAGGGCAGCCCTTACCACCTCGATCATGGTGCCAAAGCTGACATTTAGCCGGGTCTTGTACTTTTTCTCCGCCTCTTTTCTCATCGTATTGTATATCCTCTTGATGTGATCCAGCTCTGCAATGCTGCTTATCTGCGGGATCATTATCTGCGGGTATGTCCTTATCTTTTTTTTGCTCTGCTCTGCGAGCGCCTCAAAGACTGCGCGAATCTGCATCTCGTATATCTCAGGATATGTGACGCCGACGCGCACCCCCCTGTGGCCCATCATCGGGTTTATCTCTGCGAGCTCCCTTGCCCTGTACAGGAGCATCTTTGCGGCCTCGAGCTCGCCGGCATCGTCGTGTTTCTCGAGCTTGTGTATCCTCTCTACTAATTCTTCTGGGTTTGGCAGGAACTCGTGCAGCGGGGGGTCTAGCAGCCTGATCGTCACCTTGTATCCCTCCATGGCGCGAAATATCCTTGCAAAGTCGCTCTTTTGCAGATGGCCCAGCTTTTTGAGCACCCGCGCCCTTGACTGCTCGTCTGCTGCCATTATCATCTCTACAAACAGGCCTATTCTGTCCCTGCCGTTGAACATTCTCTCGGTTCTGCAGAGGCCTATTCCCTGCCCGCCAAAGCTCCTTGCAAGCTTTGCCGCCTCTGGCGTGTCCGCGTTTGCGCGGACCCCTATCTTCTTTGCCTTTTGGGCCCACTGCAGTATCTGCTTAAAGTCGGCAGTCATCTTTGGCTCGATGGTGGGAACATTGCCGATGTATACTGTGCCAGAGCTGCCGTCTATCGTAATGGCATCGCCCTCGCTGACGCTCACGCCCTCGACCGTGCACTTTCTGCTCCCATAGTCTATCTTTAGATCAGAGCAGCCCACTATGCACGGCTTGCCCATGCCCCTTGCCACTACTGCCGCATGCGACGTCTTTCCGCCGCGGCTGGTAAGTATTCCCACTGACTCAAAAAACGCCGGGACGTCTTCTGGCTTTGTCTCTTCTCTAATCAGTATCACCTTTGCGCCGTTCTCGCCCATGGCAGTCGCCCTCTTTACGTCAAAGACTGCGATTCCATCTGCTGCCCCCGGCGAGGCGGCAATCCCCCTTACAAGCCGGTCGTGCCTCTTTGCAGCCTTGGAGTCGATGGTCCTGTGGAGCAGCTGCTCTAGCTGCTCTGCATCAAGCCTTGCAAGCGCGGCGTTTTTGCCGATGAGCTTTTCTCTTACCATGTCCACTGACGTCTTTACCATTCCGACTGCGTTCATCTTTGCATTTCTTGTCTGGAGGAGGTAAAACCTGCCCTGCTCTATCGTAAACTCTATGTCCTGCGGCTCCCTGTAGTGCTTTTCGAGCCTCTCGCACGTCCTTGCAAGCTGCTTGTATGACTCTGGCATCTCTTTTTTCATCTGGTCTACCTGCTTGCCTGTCCTTACTCCTGCCACCACGTCCTCGCCCTGGGCGTTGACCAGGTATTCGCCGTATATCTGGCGCGAGCCGTCGCCGGGGTTCCTGGTAAATACCACCCCCGTCGCGCTGTCATCGCCCATGTTCCCAAACACCATCGAGACTACATTTACTGCCGTCCCGTCTGCAACATCCCTTGTAATGCCGTTCTTCTCCCTGTATACGACTGCCCTCTCCCCCATCCAGCTTCCAAACACGGCCCTTATCGCAAGCTCCACCTGCTCTGTCGGGTCTGTCGGAAAGTCCCTCTTTGCGAGCCTCTTGCACACCTGCTTGTATTTTGAGACTATCTCCAGGAGCGACTCTTTGCTGAGGGCCCCGTCTTCTTTGACTCCCTGCTTTTTCTTTGCCTCCTCTAGTATGTGATCAAACTCCTTGTCGTCTATGCCAAACACCACCTTGCCGAACAGCTGGATAAACCTGCGGTACGAGTCCCATGCAAACCGGGCGTTGCCGCTCTTCGCTGCCAGCCCCTTGACTGTCTTGTCGTTTAGCCCCAGGTTGAGTATCGTATCCATCATGCCCGGCATGGATATGGCCGCGCCGGATCTGACGGAGACGAGCAGCGGGTCAGATCCCGAGTTCCATGCCTTGCCTGTCTTTTTCTCAATCTTTGCAATGTTTCTCCTGACATCAGTCATGAGGCCTTTTGGCAGCTTTTTGCCGTTCTCATAGTATTTCTTGCACACTGCAGTGGTTATGGTGAATCCGGGGGGCACGGGCAGCTTTAGCTTGGTCATCTCGCACAGCCCCGCGCCCTTGCCGCCAAGAAGCTTTTTGTTCCTGCCGTCTCCTTCGTCGTAAAAGTATACCTGTTTCATTTTTTTTACGATTAAACGCTCCTCAAAAGGGGGTATTAAACCATTGAACTGGCAAACTCTGAGATTGCCTTTTCCCAGTTGCCGGATTTTACAATGCCGCTTGCAACAAGGATTCCCCTAGAGCCGAGTCTGACGGCGCTCGTCACGTCCTCACCTGATGTGATGCCCGCCCCGCACAAAAGGCGCGTCTTGTTTCCCGGGTTCACGGCCGCTGCTGCCTTGGTTATCAGGTCGGGACGGTGTCTTGATACTGCCTTGCCAGAACCGATGAGCTCTGGCGGCTCGATTGCTATATAGTCCGGCCCCAGCCTTGCGTATTTTTTTGCCTCTGCCACGTTTTTTACGCACACGATTGAGATCATCTTCAACTTGCGCAGTCTGAGGACCGTCTTTTTTATCTCTAATCCCGGGATCCTGTGCTCGCTGTGGTTTATCAGCGAGCCTGCGACCCCGGACTTTTTTAGCAGCTCCGGGACGACAAACCCCGTGGTACTTCCCGGCATGTGGCAGTCTGCGTGCTGGGCAAGTATCAGAACCGGGCTCTTTGCAGCCACTCCAAGCAGGTGCTGTGGCGGCGCCACCGCTATCTTGACTTTGTATTTTTTTGCGACCCTGTGGACTATTTTGAGAAACCCGGCCATCTTGTCCCCCGATATCTCTTCATAGTTCTTGCAGTTTATGACAAACATCCTCTTTGCATTCCCCGCTTTCTATTTAATTGATTGCCCGTACGTCGTCGTACTTTATCTTCATCGCGAGCACCAGCATCATGAGTATGATTGCGGCAAGGTTTGTGCCGATTATGAATATGTCCTGTACTGATACCCCGTAGGCAAGCCACAAGACTGCCCCTGCAGAGATGAATATCATCAGAAATTTCGAGACGTCCTTTAGGCTCTTTGTCATGTACCCCTTGTAGATCTGCCATATCCATCCGGTCAGAATCAGTATTCCTGCCGCTATGCCCACCAAGGTGAGATATATCCCCTCTACTGCCATCTCTATCCCCAGAAGAACTCCTCTAGTCCCGCCTGCTTTGGCCTGCCCAGTATGGTGTCAAACTCTAGGCTCATAGAGGATGTGATCTGCTCAAGCGTGGACTCCATGAACTCGGTGTATTTCTTGGTGTCAATGTCTTCCTTGCTGGCAAGCTTTAGCGGCTTGACTCCCGACTTGTTTAGCGTCTTGACGTACGAGACGCGGTCGCCCCTCTTTATGCCGCGGCCGCCGTCTATCATGTTCGCGGCGCGTATGTGCTGCGGGATGGTCTTTGTATACTCTGACGGCTCCTTGCTGAGCATTACGTTAAAGGTGAGATCCTCAAGAGGTATCTCCCTCTGCTCGAGCCGCTTGCTGCACAAGGCGATCTTTTCGGATATCTCCCTCTTTGCCTTTTTAAAGTCCTCTTCGTTTCTCACTCGGGAGAGCACATCAAGCATCTCGTAAAAGAGATCCTTGATGAACCGCGGCGTGTGCGACTTTTTGCCGGTGAGCCCCTTTACGTCCACCTTGCCGGACTCTGTGACTCCGAAATAATTCTTTTTCCTGTTGCTCAATACGCAGTAGCGGTACGTCTTGTCTATCTCCAGATCGACACCGTGGTCTTTTTTTGCCTGCTCTATCACCTTGTTGATCTGCTCGTCTGTGGGGTTCTTGATGAATATCGAGTCCGTGTCGCCATACAGCACCTCGATGCCGGCACCCTCGCATTTTTTTATCGTCTCAAGGATGGTGTGCCTTCCTATGGCAGTCGTGGCCTCTGCTGCAGGCAAAAAGTACAGCGGGAATATCTCTGCACCCATTACGCCATAGCTTGCATTGAGGATTACCTTGAGTGCCTGGCTCACCACGGTATACTGCTGTCGCTGCTCCTCTGTCAGGGTCTCTTTTTTTGAGAGGCTCTTGTAATAGTTGACCCGCAGATCCCTCAGGGAGCCGATGATAAGCGATGTCATGCCGTTTTTTTTAGAGCACGCCCAGTGGTTTGTCTGCGGGATTGTATTCTTTTTGCATTCCTCGTGCGGGCACCTGACCGTCTCGTACGAGATGTTTCTGACCTTTATGATGCTCGGATACAGGCTCGCAAAATCCATTACCACCACGTTAAAGTGGACCCCCTCCTTTGGGTCCACCACCAGTCCGCCGCGGTACTTTTTGTCCTTGATTATCGCATCTGACATGACCCCCTCTGATCTGCGCTCTAGCTCCTCGCGCTTTGGAATCAAATAGTTGCCCTTTCGGTGCTCATAGTACAGCAGGCTGCGTATCCACTGCGAGACGCCCATCCTTGCAATGTCGTCGATTGGCATCCTGCCGATTCTTGCGATTATTACCAGCAGGTTCATCAGCAAGTCGCTGTTAAAGCTGGTCAGCTCGTACGTGAGGAGCGCGTCGTTGTAGCAGTATTTGGCAGTCTGGTACAGGTTCAGGCTGCCCAGCTCCACGCCATAGTCTATCTTTTCCTTGCCAAGCAGCGCCTTTGAGACACTGTTGAGCGAAAAGTCGGTATAGCTCTGGCTAAAGGCGTATATCTGAAACGAGCGGTTTGAGAGCGTGCGGTACAGGTCAAGGTGCACGCCATGCTTGAGCGTCGCAGAGTCCCTCATCATGTACAGCGGGTTTGAGGATCTTTCGATTCCGAGCTTGTCTGCTCTGTTGTACAGGTACGGCAGGTCAAACTCGTCGCCATTGTACGTCACCACAAAGGGGAACTCTTCAATGACTGCAAAGGCGTCTTGTATCATGTCTTTTTCCTTGTCCTCGTCATAAAACACCACCTCTGCATCCGAGCCAAGATCGTTTGTGCCCTGTTCCGTGTCTTTTGTGCGCAGCACGAATACGCGGTCATAGCCGTCGCTTCCCTTGAGGCCCACTGCCGTGACTTTTTTTTCTGCAATCTTGGGATCCGGGATTCTTCCCACCACCGCCTCCACCTCGATGTCGATGCTGAGCCTTCTTATCTTTGGTATGGGCTGGTTGAGCAGGTCTGCCCATTCAGAGATGAACTCTTTGAACTGCTCCGAGTCCACCATGCTCTTGCTGTCCACCTTGTCCCAGAGCAGCCCCTTTAGCGCCAGCTTTACCTCGTCGGATATCTCCAGGTCGTGCGGTACCACCTTTCCGTCTATTATCTCATAGTACTTGCCGATGATCAGGCGACGGTCGTACAGATAGTTCTCATAGTATTTGATGTCAGACTCCCATGTCTCTATCCTGTTTCTGATGCTCGACTCCCTGCCGCCTATTGCAAGCGGGTCTGCAACTATGATCTGTGAGAGCGGGGTGTCCTTGCCGCTGATGGG